>CALFNJ010000574.1 GCA_937902865.1 uncultured Opitutaceae bacterium | reverse complement strand
GCCAAGTGGATTGCGGCCCAAATCCTTCCCACCAGCTCCAGGCCGCATGTCACGTATTACGTGACATGCGGTTTGGGAATCGAAGGTAGGGACGGGCGCCCGCCCGTCCGATTGGACTCCGCCAACCCTCGAATTCCGGCCGATCCACGGGGCCTGGGATCATGCGGTCCTATTTCCGATCCGGTTTAATTCAGAAGCCAGGAAACCAGGAATCGGAGCTCGACCGGTTTTCTCCTGGCTTCCTGGCTTCTGAATTAACTATCCGATGTCGCGGATGGGCTATTTGGCCGACGCGGCTTTGGCGGCGGCGGTCCAGGCGGCGAAGGTAAGTTCACCTTTGTGCGCGTCCCACTCGGCAGGGGAGAAGACGCTGAGGTCCTCGCGGGAAAAACCGGGGACATCGCCGCCGACGGCGAGCGTGCCGCCGCCGCGGACTTCGTCTGAGTCGGCGGGGACACCGGTGTGCTTTGCCCATTCACTGATGTGCGTCTCGGGCAAGGCGCGGATCTGGGCCTCGGTCCAGTTGGGGAAATTGAGCTGCTTCTCCAGCCAGAGCACGGCGGGCTGCTCGAGGAAGTACGGCCGGTGTCCGGTGCCTTCCTTGAACCCGAATTCAAACACGCCCTCGCGCGAGCCGTGCAGTTTCGCCGTGCGCGCCTGCAGATCCGCGAAGAAGGGCTCGAAGGTTTTCTGCGGCGTGATGACCTGGTCGACCTTGCCGTTGCGGATGAGCAGCGGGCCGCGCGCGGCCTGGAGCGCGTAGAGCACGGCGGCCTGGTCGCCGAGGAAGCGCAGCGATTGCGACGGCAGGCCCTGGCACATGAGCTTGGGCGAACTATCCCAGTAATCGCCGGCGCCGCTGAGGTTGCCACCGGCGGCCAGCACGACGGCATGCAGGCGCGGCTCCACGGCGCCGCCGATCGCCATGACGAACGAACCCATGGAAAAACCCGTGGCGCCAATGCGGTGCGGATCGACCTCGGGGCGCGACGCGAGATACGAGACGCTTTGCATCACATCGGTGAGCATCAAACCGAAGAGGCGGCGCGCCATGACCTCGCCACCCTCCAGCGCGTCGTGCTCGCGCGCGTTGGACTTGCGGGTTCCGCTGCGCTCGCCCTCGCCGGCCTGGTCGTAGGTCAGCACCGCCATCCCGCCGCGCGCGAAGGCGATGCCGGCGTACCAGGAATACCAGGAGTACTTGTCGCCGCCGTGGCCGGTGACGACGACGAACCCGGGAATTTTTCCCGCGGGCAGCGGATCGGGCAGATAGAGGATCGCCGGCACGCGCGTGCCGAGCTCCGTCGCATAGGTCACCGCTTCGGCCTTCACGCCCGGCGCGGGGGTGAAGTGGCGATGGGTTTTCGCGTCGAGCGCCGGCAGCGGGTCGGGGACGAAGAAGTTTGCGCGGATCTGCGTGCGCAGCGCGGTGACGCGCGCGGGGGAAAGCGCCTCGTCGGCGCGAAGGGTGGGAGCGAGCGGCGCGAGACTGGAGCAGCTGAAGCTGAAGGTCAGCGCGAGCAGGAGAGTTCTCATGACGCGAGCGGGGTTGGCGGCAAGGTGGCGGGACAAGGCGCTCCGCGCAACGTTCAACGTCCAACATTCAACATTGAACGTTCAACGCCTGAAGCCGGTGCGATTGTGCGTTGGACGTTGGATGTTGAGTGTTGGACGTTGAACGCCGCGCAGAGCGCGCTACGTTCTGCGCAGTATTTACCCCATGAAAATCCTACCCCGCATCGTCATGTTCGCCGGTCTGCCGCTGGCGTTGTCCGCGGCCCAGCCCTGGCAGGAAGTCATCGTTCCGTCCGTGGCCGAGGCGGCCGCGGCCTTTCCCTCGCCGCCGAAAGAGTACGGCGCGATCACGTGGGCCACCGGTTTTCCTGCGCCGAAGGAGCGCATCATCGCGGACATCGACAACACCGCGAAAAACGGCGGCAGCGTTTACATGATCAACAGCGGCGGGCGGACCGTGAAGTACCTCTCGCCCGAATATTTCGAGCTGATGAAGGTCGCGGTGGACGAGCTGAAGAAAAACGGGATGAAGATGTGGATCGATGGCGACGACGGTTATCCCGACGGCATGGCCGGCGGCATGATCCATCAGTTGCATCCCGAGCTGGGCATGCAGGCGATCGTGGCCGACGCGCATTACATCGTACCGGCAGGGACGAAGCTGCTGATCCCGATACCGGCCGATACGCTCGGAGCCTTTGCGGCGGTGCATGTGCCGTTGCCACCTCCGCAGCCGCGGGAAGCAGCGCCGGCGAGTGGCCCCGGTCTCGCTCCGAACGGGCAGCGGCGGCCGGGTCAGCCGATGTTCGCCATGATCCCGGCCGATCATGAGATTCCGCTGCCCGCCGATCGAAATTTCAGGTGGATCGGCGCACCCGGCGGAAATTGGGACGTATTTTTCGAGGGTAGTGTGGGTGAAGCCTGTTACAACGTCACCTCGGGCCAGACGCTTGCGATCCCCCTGCCGAACGGCACGAAGCATATCCAGGCCCGCCTGCGGGTGGCGGGTGGCGGTGCCGGCCGACGCGGTGGTGGCGCGCCCGCGCCGACGACCACGTTGCTGGAGCTGCCGGCGAATGGACCGCTCATGTGGACCGCACCGGCGGGTGGCGGAGATTGGGAAGTCACCTTTGTCCGCCACATCTATCGCAGCTCGCCGACGCGCTTCGCACAGCGCGAAGACGGCACCCGCGACAAAGACAGTCTCTACACGCTGATCGACTACCTGGATTCCCGGGCGACCACGCTTTACCTCAACCTCGTGATGGAAACGTACGGGAGGTATTTCGGCGACGAATTCGGGAAGACCATCCTCGGCTTCCGCGGCGACGAGACGGATTTCACCGGCTTCATTCCCTGGACGCCCAAGCTGCTCGAAACCTTCCAGCGGCAGAAGGGCTACGACCTGAAGCCTTACATCGCCCAGTTTTTCGGCTCGCCGCTGTCGCCGGAAGCGACGCGGGCGAAGGCGGATTACTTCGACGTGTGGAGCGGCATGTTCCGCGACAATTTCTACAAGCCGATGCAGGACTGGTGCCGGGCGCACGGCATGGACTACATGATGCACCTCAACCACGAGGAGCTGATGGTGAACCGCAATCCGAACGGCGGCGACATGACGAAGAACGAAGGCTCCTTCTTCCGCGACATGCGCTACATGGGCGTCCCGGGCGTGGACAACCTCAACCAGATCGGTCCCGGCATCGTGGCGGATTTCCCCAAGCTCGCGGCGTCCGCGGCGCATCTTTTCGGTCATCCGCAGGCCTGGACAGAATCCGGCGGCAACACCTCCGCGGGAGGAAAATTCGTGGTCGATTACCAATTGGTGCGCGGGATCAACTTCATGAACATCCGCGGCCTGACCGCGCCGATCCCGCCGTCCTCGGCTTCCGATCCCACCGCGACGACCGGTTGGTACATCACGCGCTCGAGTTACCTGCTGGCGGTGGGCCGCCCGGCGGCGCAGGTCGCGCTGTATCATCCTTCCGACAGCTTCTGGCTGAACGACACGGACGCGGATGACGCCACCGTGAAACTGGCCACCGGGCTGATGGAGCATCAGATCGACTTCGATCACATCGACCACGATTCGCTCGCTTCGGTCTGCACGCTCGAGGGCGGCACGTTTCGCAACCTCAGCGGCCAGGTGTATCGCGCGGTGGTGATCCCGAGCTCGACGGTCATCCAGAAAGCCGTGCTCGACCGCCTGCGGACGTTCGCGGCCGCCGGTGGCAAAGTCATCTTCGTGGGCCGGACGCCGACCATGGTCGTGGACCGCACGTTCCTGAACGCCGGCGGCGCGCCCGACCTGAGCTTCGCGACGCTGGAGCCGACGCTGGAGATCACGCCGCGCGTGGTGGCCGCGCTGCCCAAGCCGGACGTGAAACTCGACGCGGCCTGCGCGCCGCTGAAGTACATCCACCGCACGCTGAAGGACGGGGAGGTTTATTTCTTCTTCAACGAGTCGAAGGAAACCCAGACCCGCACCGCGACCCTGGACGGCCGCGGCAAGGTGCAGGTGTGGGATGCGGCGAGCGGGAAGATCAGCCCCGTCGCGAACGCCCCCGCGGCCAACGGGAGCGTGGCGCTGCCCTTGACGCTTGGACCGCAGGAGGCGCGGTTCATCGTCATCGGACCCGTGCCGGCCGCCGCCGGCCCGGCGCTGTAATGTAGGGGCGTTCCTCGTGGACGCCCGGGTTCGGATCGATCGCCGAGACGGGCGTCCCAAGGGACGCCCCTACATGTCGAGCGCTTGGCAGATGCTGATATTGGGGACGCGACCTCCTGGTCGCGTTGACGGCGACCGAGAGGTCGCCGCCCCACGGTGGCATCAAGGGAAGGTGGAAAGGTAGGGACGCGCGGCCCGCGGGTCCGGTTCGATGCTCGAAAGTCGACCGCGTCGCAACGGACGGGCGGGCCGCCCGTCCCTACCTTTCGGAGGTGGAGCGCGTTGACCTCAACGCGCTGGGCGACGCGGCAGGCGGGAAAAACGTCGAAGCGCGGACGGAGCGAACAACGCGTTGGGGACAACGCGTTCCACCTTCGGACGCGGAAGGTGAAATGTAGGGGCGTTCCTTGTGGACGCCCGGGTTCGGATCGATCGCCGAAACGGGCGTCCCAGGGGACGTCCCTACGTGTCGAGCGCTTGGCAGATGCTGATATTGGGGACGCGACCTCCGGGGCGCGTTGACGGCGACCGGGAGGTCGCCGCCCCACGGTGGCATCAAGGGAAGGTGGAAAGGTAGGGACGCGCGGCCCGCGGGTCCGGTTCGATGCTCGAAAGTCGACCGCGTCGCAACGGACGGGCGGGCCGCCCGTCCCTACCTTTCGGAGGTGGAGCGCGTTGACCTCAACGCGCTGGGCGACGTGGCAGGCGAGAAAAGCGTCGAAACGCGAACGGAGCGAACAACGCGTTGGGGACAACGCGCTCCACCTCGAATCGGTCGGCCCGGCCGGAATTGATTCGCCGTCGGCGGCGGGCTCCCGCATGGGATCAGGGCCGGGCGCGTTTATCCAGCGTTCAACATTCAAAGACAGCGACCCGACGTTGAACGTTGGATGTTGAGCGTTGGACGTTGAACGTTGTCCGAAACCTCCAGGTCCAGTCGCCAACACCCCTATGGCCTCGCTCGTTCTTCCCCTGCCGTTTTTCGCCGCCGTCGCCGCTCCGCGGCGGATGACCTGGCCCGACTATGTGGCGCTCGCCGCTTATTTTGCGCTGAGCCTGGCAATTGGCTGGTGGTGCGCGAAACGCAAGAAAGCGACGAGCGGTGGATTTTTTCTCGGCAGCGGCCGCATCCCGTGGTGGGCGGCGGCGATCAGCTTCATGGCGACGGCGACGAGCAGCATCAGTTTCATGTCGCTTCCGGCCAAGACCTACAGTTCGGACTGGCTCGCGTTTGGCTCGGCGCCGGCGCAGGTGCTGGCGGGTATTTTCGTCGGCATCGTCTTCGTCGGCGTGCTGCGGCGGCTCGAGCTCACCACCATCTTTGGTTATCTCGAACGCCGGTTCGATCGGCGCGTGCAGCTGCTCGGCGCCGGACTCGGCATTTTGCTCAAGGTCGGCGGACGCATGAGCGTGGTGATGCTGCTGCCGTCGCTGGCGCTTTCCACGGTCACCGGACTCGATAAGTACACGAGCATTCTTCTGATCGGCGGCGTCACGACGCTCTATGCGATGGAGGGCGGCTTCGAGGCGGTGATCTGGACCGACGTGATGCGGGTCGCGGTCACGATCGGTGGCGTCGGCGTCGCCCTGGCCTGCATGGCGCGCGGCGTCGACGGAGGCCTCGCGGGCATCGTGCACACGGGGACGGACGCGGGAAAATTTCATATGGTCGCGACCGACTTGAACGTGACGGAGCCGACGCTCTGGGTGTTCATCGGCATGTTTCTCGGGCATATTTTCACGGTGCTCGGCGACCAGCCGCTGATGCAGCGCATGCTGGCGACGGCGGACGTGAAGGCGGCGCGGCGTTCGATCGTGATGGGCAACGTGGTGGGCTTCGGTGGCTCGGTGCTGTTCTTCTTTGTCGGCACATCGCTGTGGGCGTTCTATCGCGCGCATCCCGACCGTGGGCCGGTGGATCTGCCGACCGACGCGATCTTCCCGTATTTCATCGCGAACGAACTGCCGCACGGCGTGGTCGGGCTGATCGTCGCCGGCCTTTTCGCGGCGGCGATGGGAGCGTTGAGCAGCGCGATGAACGCGACCGCGGCGATCGTGGTCAGCGATTTTCAAGGCAACCTGCACCCGACGGCGACGGAACGGCAGCGCCTATGGCTGGGACGCGGCGCGACGCTGGCGGCGGGCATCATCGCCACGGGCATGGCGGTCTGGCTCGCGTGGCGCGGCACGACCTCGCTCTGGGATGAATATCTGAAGCTCGTTGCGCTGATCGGCGGCGGCTTCCCGGGCGTCTTCGCGCTCGGCCTGCTCACGCGTCGCGCGAATGCACCGGGCGTCATGGTCGGCGCGCTCTCGAGCGTGGCGGTGACGTGGATCGTCCAGAACTACACCGCGACGAATGCCTTTCTCCATGGCTTCGTGGCGGTGGCCTCGTGCGTGGTGATCGGTTATGTCGCCAGTCTGATTTTTGCGGGCGGCGAGAAAACGCGGAAGAGTCTGGCGGGACTGACGGTCTGGGATCGGGCGAAGGAGCAGCGAGCGGGATCCTGAGGAGTTGGTTTATCTGGAACTCTGGAACTCAGGAAGGATAGGGCGCGTTGTCCCTAACGCGCCGAGACCCTTATCCGCGTTTTAGGTCGGGCGGAATCGAACCGGCGCGTTAGGGATAACGCGCCCCACCATGCGACCAGGAGGTCGCATCCCCAGTGGGAAAGCCAAAATCAAAATCAGGAACCGGATCGGCTTCTTGATTTCCTGAGTTCCAGATAAACCAAAGCAACTAAACCCAACCAGGCGCTCAGGCTTTGGCGGTGGCGACCTCGGGCTGGATCCAGCGCTTCAGCACGCGGGCGAGCTCGGTCTTGTTGACCGGCTTGCCGACGAAGTCGCACATGCCGGCGGCGAAGCAGCGCTCGCGGTCGCGTTCGGAGATGTTGGCGGTGAGGGCGACGATCGGCGGCGCCTTGTCGCCCGCGGCAGCGCGGATCTTCTCCGTCGCGGTGAAGCCATCCATCTCCGGCATCTGGCAATCCATGAAGATGAGCTCGAAGCGGGTGCGCTGCGCCAGCTCGACGGCTTCGGCGCCGCTTTCCGCGACCTCGACCGCGCAGCCGAGGCGGCCGAGCCGCTGGGAGCTGACGGAGCGGCTGATGGCGTCGTCATCGACCACGAGCACGTGCGGACCGCGCCGAAACATCGGCTTCGTCTCGCCCGCGCGATCGAGGGCGGGAACGGACGCGGCCGCCGCCGGCTTGGCCTCGAGCCGGGTGGTGGACCGCAGCGCCTCGAGCAGCAGCTCGGAACGCAGGACCGGCTTGTGCAGCACGGCGGTGACGGGAAGTCCCTCGGCGAGTCCGGCCGGTTCCTCGGGGCGATGGGACATCAGCACGAAACGGGTGGAGCGGAGCGGGGAATCAGGCGCGACCAGCCGCAGCAGTTCGGCGCGGTTGGCCTCGATCGCCTGCTCGTCGAGCAGGAAGACGAGCTCCTTCGCGCCGGCCTCAAGCGCGTCGCGCAGCAGCAGTCCCGCCTTCGCCACGCTGTCGGTGGCGTCCTGATCGACACCCATGCGGCCGAGCATCGAGGAAATCGCGACGCGCGAAGCGGAGCGTTCGTCGAGGACCACCACGTGCATCCCGTCGGCATCCGGGAAGGGCTCGGGCGCCGAAACCTTTTCCGCGGGCAGCGCGAGGACGACCCAGAATTCCGAGCCGCCCTCGGGCAGGCTGCGCACGCCGATCTGGCCGCCGAGCAGCTCCGCGAGACGTTTGCTGATGGCGAGCTCGAGGCCCGAGCCCCGGAACCGTCCGGAGGCAGCGTCGGTCTCGGCGGGACGGTCGAAGATCGTCGCCTGCTGCTCCGCCGGAATGCTGGCGCCGGTGTCGGTCACGCTGAAATGCAGCCAGGTGCCGCCCTGTTTCGAAACGCCGGCCGAACCCTCGGGCAGGCCGACGCGCAGAACGACGCGGCCGCTGGCGGTGGACCGCACGGCGTGGGACATCAGGTTGAGCAGGATCTGGCGCAGGCGGCTGGCATCGCCATTGACCGCGAGCGGCACGTCCGGCGAAACGATCAGCACGAGCTCGAGCTCCTTGACGAGCGCGAGGGGAGAGAGGGACTCGACCACCTCGATCAGCGGCTCGCGCAGATCGAACGACGCGTGGGCAAACTGCAGCTGGCCGGTCTCGATCGTCGAGTAGTCCAGCACGTCGTTGAGCGACTGATGGAGCGACTCGGCCGAGGCGCGGAGCGTAACGAGGTTATCGCGCTGGGAAGGACTGAGCGAGTTGTCGAGCAGCAGATCCGCAGAGCCGATGATCCCGTTGAGATGGGCGCGGATTTCGCGGCTGAGCGTGGCGAGCATCTCGCTCTTCGCCTGACTCTCGCGCGACACCGCCTCGACGGCCTGCCAGGCCTGGGCCGCTTTATCCCGCTCCTCGGCGACCTGCCGGGATTGTTCCGCGAGCTCGAGGGCGTAGATCCGCTGCGCCCGCCAGAGCTGCCAGGCGAGGAGGCCGATGACCACGAGTCCGATCGCGGGAGCCAGCGATTCGAACCAGTCGCTCTCCTCCAAGGCAGCAGCCACGAAGGGAAGGGTCAAAGCCAGGACGGACATTCCCCTGATTTACGACGATTCCTTTGCTCAATCACAAACTCATAATCGGGCAAATGGCCGAGGTGGGTAGATGCGTAACTCGGGTAGGCAGGAACGGGTGATTCACCGCGAAATCCACGAAATATAAGAAAGCCTGAGGGTTTTCCCTGGGGAAGGGGCGCGTCGTTTCCCGACTGCAGAATCGGATTTATGCCCCTTTGGTGGCCGCCGACCTCCGGGCAGCGGTTCTGTTTTGGCGGAATCGAACACCGTCGCCCGGAGGTCGACGGCCACCTCGGTCCGTCCATCTTCGCCCTTCGCGGCTTCGCGTGACATCAAGGTTTGCGGCGTCGAAGCGGACCGGCGGGCCGCCCGTCCCTACCTTTTTTTTCGTGCGTAGGTCTGACGTTGGCCGCGGGCTGGAAGGGTGGGGCGCGTTATCCCTAACGCGCCGCAACCGTTATCCGCGTTTCATGCCCGACGGACTCAAACCGGCGCGTTAGGGATAATGCGCCCTACCCTTGGGCGGCGATTTTTTCGCGGAGATGGGTGAGGCGCTGCTTGGACTCGCTGTTGCGGACCGCCATCGCGTAGGCGGCGGGCTCGCCGACGAGGAAGACCTTTTTTCGACCGCGCGTGATCGCGGTGTAGAGCAGGTTGCGCTGGAGCATCATGAAGTGCGCCTTGAGCAGCGGGACGATCACGACGGGATACTCGCTGCCCTGGGACTTGTGGATGCTGATGCAGTAGGCAAGGGCGAGGTTGCCCAGAGCGCCGCGGTCGAAAGTATGGCGCTCGCCGTCGAACTCGGCCTCGAGCGTGCCGGCGTCCGCGCGGACGGACGTCACGGTGCCGATGTCACCGTTGAAGAGGTTCTTGTCGTAGTCGTTCCGGAGCTGGATGACCTTGTCGCCGGGACGGTATTCGCCGCCAG
>CALFNJ010000573.1 GCA_937902865.1 uncultured Opitutaceae bacterium | reverse complement strand
CTGGGTGTGGCGGTGTCTCAAACTGTTCGCCTGATGCCCGCCCCCGCACCGCTCAAGGCCACGATCGCGATTCCCACCTACAATCGCGCCGACCTGCTGCGCCAGACACTCGTCGGACTCGCCCGCCAGCAGTTTCCCGCCGATCAGTTCGAGGTGCTCGTGATCGACAACAATTCGCGCGACGACACCAAGGCCGTGGTCGAATCCTTCGCCTCCTCCCGCCCCGCGCCGCGCTACCTGCTCGAGACCAAACAGGGCCTCGATCACGGCCGGAACCGCGCGATCGCCGAAGCGCGCGGCGAGATCATCGTCTTCGGCGACGACGACATCCTCATGGAGCCCGACTGGCTCGCGCAGATGATCGCGCCCTTCGCCAGTGCCGGCGGAGCCGCCATCGGCGCCGTCGGTGGCGAGGTCATCCCGGTTTTTCCCGACGGACTTCCCCCGTGGGTCGCGGAATGGCATTCGCCGCTTTCCTTCCGCTCCGACGCCGGCCCGCTGCCGTCCCGGCAGTCGCCGATGGGCGCCAACATGGCGTTCCCCACGCGGATCTTCGCCGACCTCGGCCCGTTTCACACCGCGCTGGACCGCAGCGGGAAAAACCTCTTCGGCGGCGGCGACACCGACATGATCCGACGCGTGCGCGCCGCCGGCCTGGAGGTGTGGTTCGCACCCGCGGCCAAGGTCCGGCACCAGATGCCGGCCAGCCGCACCACGTTCCGGTATGCCACGCGCCACGCTTTCGACTCCGCCCGGTCCCGCGTTGTCGATCGCGCCAGCCAGGGAAGCGCAGCCGGCTATCTCTGCGCTCGTTTCGTCGGAAATCTGGTGAAGGCTGCCGGCTTCCTCGTGCTCGCCCTGCTCAGCCTGCTCGTGCTCCGCACCGGCGACGCACGCAAAGCCCTCGTCCGCGCCTGGCGCTCCTGCGGCTACCTCTACCAAATCCCGCGCTCGCTCGTCGGGAAAATTTGATCCTTTATCCTGCGCCGTGCCCGAGCCGCTTCCGCTTTCCGTCGTCATTGTCGCCAAAAACGAGGCGCATAATCTGCCGCGCTGCCTCGGCAGCGTGCAGGGCTGGACGACGGAAACGGTGGTCGCGCTGAACGCCACGACCGACGAAAGCGAGGCGGTCTCGCACAGCTTCGGCGCCGTGGTCCACCGGGTGCCGTGGCAGGGCTATCGCGACACGAAGAACGCCGCCCTCGCTCTCGCCCGCTGCGAATGGGTGCTGTCGCTCGACGCCGACGAATGGGTTTCCGCCGACCTGCGCCGTGAGCTCGAGGCGTTCTTCGCCCGCGGTGATGGCGCGAATTTCGCCGGCGCCCGTTTTCCGCGGAAGGTGTGGTTCATCAACCGCTGGATCACCCACGGCGACTGGTATCCCGACCTCAGCCTGCGCCTCCTGCACCGCGGCCGCGCCCGCTGGGGCGGTGACGCTTTCGTGCACGAGAAAGTGGAATGCGACGGTCCGGTCGCGACCTTGCGCGGCGACCTCCTCCACCACCCTTACCCAAGCCTGAGCGCGCACCATGTGAAGATCATGGAGTACGCCCGCCTGTTCGCGGAAAAACAGGCCGATCAGCGGCGGCCCTGGTCGCTGGTCGCCGCGGTTTTCCGGCCCGGCTGGCGGTTCTTCCGCAGTTATGTGCTGCGTGCGGGTTTCCTCGACGGCTTCCCGGGTTTCGTCGCCGCGATCGCCACCGCCTACTACACTTTCCTCCGCTATGCCTGCCACTATGAGCGCCTCCACCGCGCCGAGCCCTGAGCCCGCGTCCTGGCGGCTGAAGCTTCGGTTGCTTTACCGGGCCTACCGCTACCGCTGGAAAAACGATCCGACGGAGATCGCCTTCGTGCGCGCGCACGTGCAGCCGGGCTCCATCGCGCTCGACGTCGGCGCGCACAAGGGCGGCTACACCTATTGGCTGGCGAAGGGCGTCGGCCCGGGCGGACACGTCTTTGCCTTCGAGCCGCAGCCACGCCTCGCCGCCGGCCTCCGCGCCAGCCTCGACCCGGCGCGCGTGACGGTCGAAAACGCCGGCGTCTCCGACCGCGAGGGCACGATGCGCCTGCATGTGCCCACCGACGGACGCCCCTCGCCCGGTGCTTCGCTCGAGGCGACGGGCACTGCGACCGCCACGGGCCATTCCCTCGAGGTCCGGGTCGTGACGCTCGACCGCTACGTGCGGGCCGATCCCGAGCGGCAGCGGCCGGTCTCGTTCCTGAAGTGCGATGTCGAGGGCCACGAGCTCGCGGTCTTCCGCGGCGCGGAAGCGCTCCTGCGCCGCGACCGGCCCGTGCTGCTCTTTGAATGCGAGCAGCGCCATCACGGTGCGCGCCCCATCACGGAAGTCTTCAACTTCCTCGAAGGGCTCGGCTACCGCGGCCGGTTTTTCTGCGGCGACCAACTCCTGCCGCTCGCGCAGTTCGACGTCAGCCGGCACCAGGCCTCGATCGACGATCCGGGCTACTGCAACAACTTCGTCTTCACCGCCGAGCCGGCCTGAGGCCGATTTCGGAATTTGGATTTTGGAGTTTGGATTTTCAGACGAATACGTCCTTCAAACGATCACGCCCGCTGGATTGGACTCCAAAATCCAAACTCCAAAATCCAGAATTTCTTCCGCCATGCCGTCCAAAGAG
>CALFNJ010000572.1 GCA_937902865.1 uncultured Opitutaceae bacterium | reverse complement strand
GAGTTTCTTGCCGGCCTGCGCCTCGGTCAGGTCCAGGTCGGCGCTGCCGAGCGCGAGCATGGGGACTCCGGCGCGCTCCAACTCGAGCCGCAGCGCCCGCGCGACGAAACCGTTGGCGCCCAGAATGACAACCCGCGCGGGAGAGAGCGGTGAAGGAACGGTGTGCGTCAGCATGGCGTCAGGCCAGAGTGGCGGGCTTGCCCAACTGCCGATGACGCAGGCCGGCGGCGCGGCAGGCGTTGCCGTCGAGGGCGCCGAAGGGATCGATGACGAGGTTGCCTTTCAGGCGGGCGCGAAGGTCGGCCGGCGCGATGGTGGAAAACTCTTTCCAAGGCGTCATCACGACGAGCGCGTCGGCCTGCGTGAGAGCCTCGAGCGCGGAAGGATGGACCGTCACCCCGGCTGAATGGGGAGCCGGAAGGACCACTGCGGGATCGTACACATGAAATTCGCAGGCGGGCACGGAGCCCAGAAGTTCGAGGGCCGCGGAATTCTTCGTCGAATGGGTGTCCGCCTTGTAGGCGAGACCCCAGACGGCGACGCGGGCGCGGAAATTTTTTTCGAACAGCTCCTGCTGGAGGACTTCCTGGGCCCAGGCCTTCCGATGAGCGCTGTTTCGCTGCCAGGCCTCGATGAGGCGGAAATCGGTCCGATGCTCAGTGGCGAGAGCCCGCGTGGTGGCCAGGTCGCGCTCGAGGTTGCCGCCGGCGAGGCCGAGGCCTGGCTGGAGATAGGCGTGCGGCCCGATCCGTCGGTCGAGGCGCAGGGCGGGAGCGATCTCGGACCAATCGGTGCCGATGCGCTCGCAAAGCTCAGCCACGGTGTTGGTCGTGGCCACGCTCGAGACGAGGAAGAGATTGATCGCGATCTTCGCGAGCTCGGCGCTTTCGTAGCGCATTACGAGCACCGGGCAGCTGAAGGCCGCGTGCCAGGCGCGCAGCGCGGCGGGCAGCGGCTGCGTTGGATCCGCCGCCCCGACAATATAGCGTTCGGGCTCGAGCGCGCGTCGCACGGCGTCACCGAAGACCAGCGTTTCCACCTGATAAAAGATTTCACCCGGCCGCGCGGCATGGCGCGCGGCCAGCGTGCGCGTATAACCGGGAGCGACCTGACCCAGCACAACGGCGGTGGCAGAGGGGACCAGTTTGGGCAGAGTCGATTCGATCAACGCACTCAGCGGAGCGACGTCGCCCGCGCCGCTGGCGTAGGTGGGAACATCGAGCGAGTAAAACACGAGATCGCAGCGCGCCAACTCGGCAGGGTCGGACGTGTAGCGCAGCCGGGTGCGATGCTGTTGAAAGAGAGGCTCAAATCCCGGTTCCGCGATGGGAAAGCTCCCGCGCCGCAGCTGCTCGATCAGCTTCGCGTCCGGATCGAAGGCGACCACATCGAATCCCTTCGTCGCGGTGGCGAGGCTGTAGTTCAGGCCGAGATGGGAGAGTCCGATGAATCCGATCATGGCCGGGCGGAATTGGCGGAAATGGAAGACGCTTCGCCGAGTTCGCGGCGCACGGCGTTGAGGACGCCGTTGATCCAGAGGTCGCGGTCGAGATTGCTCGCCGGGGCGCGGCACAGGCCGAGGAAATGCTCGTATTCCGCCTGCCAGGTCGGATCGGCGCATTGGAGCGTCTCGTTCTCCTCCGGAGGCCGCCCGCTCGGGAGCACGCGCCGGCGCAGCGTGAACGTGCTCGGTCCCCATTTGCAGAGGCCGTCGATATGGGCACTGCCGTGCTCGGCGAAAAGGTCGCAGCGGAACGTGTTGCGCCAGGACAGCAGCGTCACCTCGTAGTCGAGCTCGGGCGCGCTTTGCCGGAAGCCGAAATGAAAATGATCGGGCGCGCGGTTCTCGAAATTCCGGCTCCGCCAGACTTCAGCGGCGGCGGACGGACGGCCGAAGAGGAAGAGCGTCGCGTCGAGCAGGTGGGAGCCCAGATCGGGAAAAACCCCGAGACCGCGATCGCGCCAGGCGGAATCGCGCACATCGCGCGCGGTGCCGTTGCCGTAGAAAAATTTCGCGAGGTAAATCCGACCGAGCACGCCGGAATCGAGCGTGCGCTTCAGGCGGACAAGGTGCGGCTCGAAGCGATGATTGTACGCGGTGTAGCAGGCCACGCGGTGCTGCGTGGCGAGTGTCTGCAGCGTCCGCAGCTCGTCATCGGACTCCGCGATCAGCGGCTTTTCCACAAGCACGTGCTTGCCGCGGGCGAGGAGGTAGGAGAGCAGGAGAAGCTTGGCCTGGTCGGGCGTGCAGACGAGTGCGGCGTCATAATCGCCGACAGGCACGTCCTCGATGCGGCGATAGCGGGCCTCGGGCGCGACGGGATCAACCGTCGCGACCACGTCGCGGCCGGCGACGGCGAGGCGCTTCCTGCCCTGCACGCCGAGACCTGCGACGACGACTCTCATCATTCGTAGCGGGTCTGCTTCTCCACCTTCGCGAGTTTCTCCCGAACCTCAGCCGGATCGATCGGCTCGTTGCCGTCGCGCCCGCAGGCGATCGCGGCGGCGACGGAGCCGAGGATCGAGGCGGTCACCGGGCAGCCGGTGCGCGCGAGCGCGAGCGTGGCGTAGGCGAGGAGGGCGTCGCCCGCGCCGACCGCGTCGACGACCTGGTCAGCGAAACTGTCGACCGTGAGGAAGGAGCGGACATTGGGATCCGGTGCGCGGTAGGTGATGATGCCGCGCTCGCCCATTTTCAGGATGAGGTATTTGCACTTCGCCCGCTGGTAGAGATCGAGCGCGAGGGGGCGGACCGTTGAATCCTGATCGCCGAGGGAGAAGCGCGCCTCGCGCTCGTTCGGCGTGATCAGGTCGAAGCCCTGAAATTCGAGAATGTTGCCCCAACGGCTCGCGACCTGGCTGTCGGCAACGCGCAGCGGGCCGGAGGGGATGGCGGCGGCGAGCTTGGGAATCGTGCGGCCGTTGAAGATGCCGTGACGGAAATCGCTGAAGACGACGACATCGGGGACGGACGCACCGATCGAACGGATGAACTCGCCGAGGATTTTGTCCGACACTGGGCGATTATCGACCTTGTCGACCTTGAGCATGTGGCGCCCGCCGGCAGTGAAGAAGTTTTTCTGGGTCGTCGGCCGGGTGCGATCGATGATCGCGTGGCAGTCGATGCCGTGGTCGCGCAGATCCTTCAGCACATAGTCCTTGAGGGCGTCGTCGCCGAGGACGGTGGTGAATTTCACCTCGGCGCCGGCCATCTTCAGGTGCTTGGCGACGATCCCGGCGCCGCCGACGAAGTCGACCTGCCGCTCGTATTTCAGGCTGAAGGTGGGGGTCTTGTTGCTGCCGCCGATGAGCGTGCAGTACGTGTAGGAGTCGACGATGGTGTCGCCGACGACGTGCACCTTCACGCCCTTGAATTTTTCCAGCGACGTGCGGAGCCCGTCGAAGGTCAGGCCCTCGGCCTCCATCAGCGCATGCAGCTTGTCCGCCGCGAGGTTGGGCGGCTCGTTCTCGATGATGCGGGAGGACGAATAGACGATGTCGCCCGGCGTGAAGAGCAATTCGCCGCCGTAGGATTCCAGTGCGGCGAGTTCCTCGGCCGTCTTGGGATGGAGCCCGTCCTTGTGGTACTCGTAGCCCTTGGCGAAGTAGTCCGGCTGGATGAACTTCAGGTTCTCGATCGGCGTCGGATTCTCGTCGATCACCACGTAGTCGACGACCTCGAGCGCGGCGAGGTTCATGGCACGGAGCGTCTCGGGCACGAAAGGGCGATAGTTCGCCTTGGTGTTGTGCTGGTCGGTCGTGAGGCTGGCGACGAGGATGTCGGCCTTGCTCTTCGCGTAGATGAGGTGGCGGATGTGGCCGGGGTGGACGAGGTCGAACGTGCCGTGGCACATGATGACCTTCTTCTCACGGGGCCGGGGCCCGAGCAGAGCGCGCAATTCCTCCCGCGTCTTCAGCTTGCGTTGGAAGGTGTCCTTTTCGGCGTGGGTGAGTCCGGTCATGGGCGGGATTGACCCTCGAGGAAGCCGAACCAGTTGCTGGTGGCCTGCGCGATGGAGGCGGGGTCCCAGACGGGAGCCTCGCGCCAGTAGTCGATGACGGCAAGCATGCGCCGCACGCCCTCCTCGAAGGAGACCTCGGGTTTCCAGCCGAGCTCGCGCTGGATCTTGGAGATGT
>CALFNJ010000571.1 GCA_937902865.1 uncultured Opitutaceae bacterium | reverse complement strand
TGGTGAAATGCTTCGTTTTTATATGAATGATACGCGGGATGCGGAATTGCCGGCTAAGGATATCGATCCCATCTCGCGCAGAGGCGCAGAAGCACAGAGATCGGATGAGTCTCAGTTCAAGGGATCGGAATTCGATCTCCGCGCCTCCGTGCCTCTGCGCGAGACTTCCGCAGGATCCGGACTCCGCACCCCTCAATCCGCATTCCGCAATTTTTCCATGGATCGGTCGTGCCAGCCGCTGAACCCGGCCACGGCCACGCTCGCGCCGATCAGCGCCATCAGCATGTCGGTCTGCGTGTCCCAGGGATCGCCCTGGGTGGCGAGAAAATCATCGGCCGCCGTGCCGCTCGTGACGGCGGTGAACCACTCGATCAGCTCGTAGAATGCGGAAAACGCCAGGCAGACGCAGACGACGAGCAATCCCAGCCACCGACTGCCCTTGAGCGGCGACGTCCGCGTGAGCAGCTCGCGCGTGAGGATCGCGGGCACAAAGCCCTGCGCGAAATGGCCGAGTTTGTCATAGTTGTTGCGCGTCCAGCCGAACCAGCCCCGCGCCCATTCCCCGAGCGGCACGCGCGCATAGGTGTAGTGGCCGCCGGTCACCAAAATCACGCAGTGCAGCCAGAGGAGAACCAGCAGCAGGCTCGAAAGCGGAAACCGCCGCTGCAACGCCAGGATGAGCGGCACACCCACGACGACCGGAACCGATTCCAGCCACCACGTGAAGCGATCGTGCGGCCCGATCCACGACCAGGCCACCACCGGCGCGAGCAGCGCAAGAAACCAAATCAGACGGCGATCAAGATTCATGATCAGGACAATCGATCCCAGGTTTTTATCTGGAACTCAGGAAATCAGGAACGGAAACGGTCCATGGATCGAATGTAGGGGCGTTCTTTATGGACGCCCGTCCGCGTCGCCAATCCGCAACTTGGGCGCCCATAAGGAACGTCCCCACCTCGATCTCGTCTGATTCCTGATTTCCTGAGTTCCAGATAAATAATGAAGAGCACTTACACTCTGCCGACGACGAGGGAGGCGTTGGTGCCGCCGAAGCCGAAGCTGTTCGCGAGCGCGTAATCCACCTTCTTTTTCACCGCGGTGTTGGGCGTGAAGTTGAGGCCGAGCGCGGCGCAGGCCGGATCGATGTTCTCGAGATTGATCGTCGGCGGAATCACGCCGTGGTGGATCGCGAGGGTCGCCGCGAGCGCGCCGAGGGCGCCGGCGCCGCCGAGCAAATGGCCCGTCATCGACTTCACGCCGCTGACATGCAGGTGCTCCTTGCCCGCCGCGAACACCGCGGCGATCGCCGCCGCCTCCTCGCCGTCGCCACCGGGGGTGGAGGTCGCATGGGCGGACACGTAGCCGACCTGCTCCGGCTTGAGACCCGCATCGGCCACGGCGAGCGTCATCGAGCGACGCGAGCCCTCCGCTTCCGGCGCGAGCGAGGAAAGGTGATAGGCGTCCGCCGTCGCCGCATAGCCGCGCAGCTCGGCGTAGATCCGCGCGCCGCGACGGCGGGCGTGCTCCAGTTCCTCGAGGACGAACACCACCGCACCCTCGCCCATCACGAAGCCGTCGCGGTCGTTGTCATAGGGACGCGATGCCTTTTCCGGCGCATCGTTGCGGGTCGACAGCGCGCGCATCTGCGCGAAAGCGCCGACCGCCAGCGGCGTGATCACCGCCTCGGAGCCACCCGCGAACATCACGTCGGCCTCGCCGCGCTGGATGGTCCGCATCGATTCGCCGAGCGCATGGCCGCTGGTGGCGCAGGCGGAGGCGACGCTCATGTTCGGTCCGCGCAGGTCGAGGAGGATCGCGGCCTGGCCCGCGAGGATGTTCGGCGCGATCTGCAGGATCAGGAACGGGGAAATCTTCCGGTAGCCGCCGGCGAGCCAGATGTCCTGCATGGCGATGATCTCGGGCAGGCCGCCGAGGCCGACGCCGAGGTTCACCCCGATGCGCTCCGACGAGACCGTGGCGCGATGGGCATCGAGCCCCGAATCGGCGTAGGCCTCCAGGCTCGCGGCCAGGCCGAGGTGCGTGAAGCGGCCGAGTTTCTTCACCTCTTTCGGCGTCACGGCGCACGTGACCGGGTCACCCTGCGGGCCGCGTGGATAAAGCGGTTTCGGCAGCGCGCCGGACGGCTCGAAGCCTTTCACCTCGCCGGCGATCTGCGCCGTGCATCCCGTGGGATCGAAGCGCGTGATGCGCCCCAGTCCGCTGCGGCCGGCGACCAGGGCGTCCCAGGTCGCAGGCACGGAATTTCCCACCGGCGTGAGGGCGCCAAGACCGGTGATGACAACGCGACGGGAAGCGGTGGAGGTGGGCATGATGGATGAAAAAGAAGACCGGACTAATGTGATGTGGAACTCAGGAAATCAGGAAACGGCGGCCGGAAGGATTTTGGGATCTCGCGATGAAAGGATAGTTCGGACGGAAAAGCGAAGATCGGTTCATGATTTCCTGATTTCCACATTTTCCTCCGCAGAGGCATTCCCTGAAACGGGCATCTGCAGGAAGTCGTGGGTGGGCCGCGAAGAACGAGACGCAGATTTGGCCGCGACGGACGGCGCCGTGGCCGCATCGGAAAATTCCCGGCGCAGCAGCCGGCGCATCGAGTGCAGGATGGCGTCGCTGCGGACGGGATCGTCGATCGCGCGGGCGAACAGCAGCGCGCCGACGAGCGAACTCATCAGGTGCGTGACGCGGTCGCGATTGACCACGGGATCCTCGCTCAGCCGCAACGCCGCTTCGAGTCGGTCGAGATGCCCGGTGAAACTGCGCGAATAGCCCGAACGCCCCGGACCGCTCAGCCGGGCCATGTCGGCCCCGACCGCCACCACCATGCAGCCGGACCCGCGGTTGTCGCGGTGCCGGGTGGAAAGATAACTGTCGATCAGCATCCGCGCCCGCAGCGCGGGCGTCGGCTGCGTGGCGATGCGGTCCAGATTGATGACGGCCGCGTCGAACGTCGTCGCGCACGCTTCGGCCACCAGTTCCGACTTGTCGCGAAAATGCGCGTAGAATCCGCCATGGGTCAGCCCGGCGCGCCGCATGACCTCATCCACGCCCGTCTCCGCCACCCCGTGCTCGCGAAACGCCTGGCTCGCCGCATCCAGGATGCGGCGGCGGGTGGCGAGCTTGTGGGCGGGCGGATAGCGCATGGCAAAACGATGAACAGAAACGTGGCGGCTTTAAATGACGTTCGTCATATAAAGAGCAAGAAGGAAAACCAAGTAGCGAATAGTGGTAGCGGGTAACGAGCGTGGCTGCAGGCGGCAGGCGTCAGGCGAAACCAGACGCCGGGACTCATACTGCTCGCCGGGGCGATTCGCCTGTCTTGGGGATCGTCCTACTCGCTACTCACTACCCGCTACGCGCTACTGCCGGCCCCCCGGACCGGCTTTGACTTTGCCCCCAATGTCTTTTTTGCTGGCCGTCCCTTTTCTCCGGATATGCAGCAGCTCCATCCCTACTGGCGCATGGATTACATCGAGGCGCCGCGCTATCCGGCGAGCAAGCGGCCGTTCTCGGAGCTGCCTGCCCTGGGGAATGACCAGGCAGCGCTGATCGTCCACCGGACTCGCCTATCCTACCTGGTGCTCAACCGTTTCCCTTATAATCCGGGTCATCTGCTGGCGGTGCCTTTTCGGGACGTTTCCGACATCGACGACCTGACGCCGGAAGAGCGGGCGGATCTGATGGAGATCATCGTTTGGGGAAAAGGACTGCTTCGCCGAACCCTGAAACCGGACGGCTTCAATGTCGGCTTTAACCTCGGTTCGGCCTCGGGCGGCAGCATTTCCCATCTCCACGCCCACATCGTCCCCCGCTGGACGGGCGACAACAACTTCATGCCGGTCCTGGGTCGCACGCGCATCCTGCCGCAGGCTTTGGACGCCACCTGGAAACGGCTGATCGCCGGTACCGCGAAGTCCGCGGGCAAATCCTCCCAACCGTCGGCGTCGGCCAAAGCCAAACGCCCGCGGAAAACCACCCGGAAGAAGCGCTGAGTCCATCAGGCCTCTGCTCTCCGTTTCATCTTTTGTCCGCGACCGCCGCCACCGTGCCTTCCAAGACACTCTATTTCCCGAATCCCCGGCACCTGCACCAGCTCTACGCCGGGCGCGAGGAGAACCTCGGGCTGGTCGAGCAGGCGCTCGGCGTCAGGCTTGTCACGCGTGAGGACTGGCTGAAGATCGACGGTCCCTCTGACGCGATCGCGCGCACTGAAACCCTTTTCGGCCATCTCAACGAGGCGCGAGGCCAGGGCGTCGTGATCAAGACTCCGGATTTCACGCGCATCGTGCAGACCTTCGCACGCGGCGATGGCGCGGAGCTGCAGGCGTTGTTCGGCGAGCCGCTGGTGATCACCACCAACCGCCGCAGCATCGTCCCGAAGACGCTCGGCCAGAAGCTCTACCTCCAATCGATCCAGAAAAACCCGATCGTGTTCGGCGTCGGCCCGGCGGGCACGGGCAAGACGTACCTCGCGATGGCGGCCGCGATCTCGGCGCTGCTGAAGAACCAGGTGCAGCGCGTCGTCCTCACCCGTCCCGCGGTCGAAGCCGGCGAGGCGCTGGGCTTTCTGCCGGGCGATCTGCGTGAAAAGATCCTGCCCTATCTCCGCCCGCTCTACGATGCGATGCACGACATGCTCGATGCGGAGGACGTCACCCGGCTCACCGAAAAGGGCATCATCGAGATCGCGCCGCTCGCCTACATGCGCGGCCGGACGCTCTCGAATGCGTTCATCGTGCTCGACGAGGCGCAGAACACCACGCCGGAGCAGATGATGATGTTCCTCACCCGTCTGGGCGAGGAGTCGCGGATGGTCGTCACCGGCGACGTCACGCAGATCGACCTGCCGCGCTCGAAGTCCAGCGGACTGCTCGAGGTCGGCCGCATTCTCGGCAACATCCCGGGCATCGATTTCCACTACTTCAGCGGCGCCGACGTCGTGCGGCATCCGCTGGTGCTCAAGATCATCGAGGCCTACGAACGGTACAAAAATCCGATGAGCGAATCGGCCCCGCCGGCCTGAACCGGCCCGGCGCCTGACGTTTTTGCTCCGCACCATGTCCCTCCGTCAAAATCTCCAGCTTCTGCGCGGCGGCCTGCTCGGCCGCCGCCATGTGCGCAAGCCGGCGGAGATCTCCGCCGCGCTGAGCTTCCTGGAGAAGAGCCGCCTGATCGCGTTCCTCATCTTCATCGCGACAGTTGCGGCGATCGTGCTGATCAGCTTCGTCGGCGTGACGCCGATCGATCTCCCGGTGCTCCCCGGCCAACTCGCCACCGTGCGCGTCGTCGCCAGCACCTCATACAACTACACGAGCAAGGAGCGGACCCGCGCCGCCCTGATGGCCCGCGCCCAGCGCGTGCCGCCCGTGT
>CALFNJ010000570.1 GCA_937902865.1 uncultured Opitutaceae bacterium | reverse complement strand
GATCGTCGACCAGGAGGATCTTCGTCTTCGTCGAGGTCGCCGGCGTTCCGCCCGAGGACGACGAGGCCATCGCGGCGGTATCACCGGAGGATGCGGATGAGCCTGACATCGGCGCCGACGAGCCGCCGGAGGAGGAAGAGGAGGATCCGTTCTTGAAGGGAGCTCGGGAAATTTTCGACGCAGCTGGAGCGGGAGCGGTCTTGATCATAAGAAAGAGTGTCAGTCGGTCGTTGGCCGGCTTTCACGCTGACAGGCCATTCGGCAAAGAGTTCGACGCCTCCCGGGAGAAAGTTCCGTGTCCGTCAGCAGGGAGAAAACCCATGCTTCGCTACGCATGAACAGCCAAGGGATTACAGGGGAGATTTCCTCGCGGGAGATCGCACTAGGTTCCCTTCCGCCGGGAAAACTTCCGTCTTTCAGGAAATCTTTATCCCTTCCGCGGCTTGGGCTTCCCGTGCGGGATCTTTTTCAAGTCCGCCACCAATGCCTGGTACTGCTCCTCCCGCTGATCCGGCGGCGCGCGTAACACGGACGAAGGATGCACGGTGGCGAGCACCGGCCGGCCCTGCGAATCCTTCAGGACCTGGCCACGACTCGTTGTCACGCGAAAGGCCCGGCCCATCAGGGCCTGCGCCGCGGTCGCCCCCAGCGCGACCAGCAGCTCGGGCCGCACGAGATCGAGCTCCTGCTCGAGCCAGATGCGGCAGGCGAGGATCTCCCGGCTGTTCGGCTTCTGGTGCAGTCGGCGCTTCCCCGCCGGCTTCCATTTGAAGTGCTTCACCGCATTCGTGACGTACACCTCCGTCCGATCGATGCCCGCCTCCGCCAGCGCGCGATCCAGCAGATGACCCGCCGGCCCGATGAAAGGATGCCCCGCCAGGTCCTCCTTGTCGCCGGGCTGCTCGCCGATGAGCAGGAGCCGCGCGTCGACCGGCCCCTCGCCGAAAACCGTCTGGGTCCCGAGTTTGTAGAGCGGACACGCCTGGCAGCGCTTCGCCTTCGCCCGCACCCTGGCCAGCTCCGCCGTCCGCTCCGCGGCGGAGGAGGTGGGGCGCGTTATCCCTAACGCGCCGGTTCGGCTCCGTCGGTCGTGAAACGCGGATGACGATTTCGGCGCGTGAGGGATAACGCGCCCCACCCCCCTGGCCGCCGCCCGAGACGTCGCCGACGTGGAAGCTTCGTGCGCCTTCATCCCAAAACCGTGGCCGGCAGCTGGGCGTTGTTCCCAATCCGGTTTTATCTGGAACTCAGGAAATCAGGAACGGGCTCGATCCCGAGCAGTAGAGCGGGTCTCCGACCCGCTCATTCGCGTCGCCAGACCACGACACCTTCTTATCGCAGGTTCACCGATGCTCCAGAGGCGGGTCAAAGGCCCGCCCTACATCGGAAGGTGGGGCGCGTTATCCCTAACGCGCCGGTTTGGCTCCGTCGGTCGTGAAACGCGGATGACGGTTACGGCGGATTAGGGATAATCCGCCCCACCCTCGTTCCCTTCCTGATTTCCTGAGTTCCAGATAAATTAACCTGCTTTTGCCGAGCGAGAAACGCCGCCCGTCCCAATTTCTCCTTGCCGAAAGGCCATACCGAACATTTGTTCGGTTCCATGCAGCTCACCGAGCGCCAGCAGGAAATCCTCGACCACGTCCGGGCCTATCGCCGGGCGCACGGGCTCATGCCTTCCCTCCGCGAGATCCAGCAGCACTTCCGGCTGAAGAGCGTCGCCACCGTCGCCCAGCACCTCGACGCCCTGCAGGAAAAAGGCGCGCTCCAGCGCCATCCCGGCAAGGCCCGCTCGCTCGCGCTGCCGCAGGCGCGCGTGTCCGTCGAGCTCCCGCTCTTCGGCACGATCCCCGCCGGCCGCCCTTCCGCCAACGAGGCCTTGGCCGACGGACAAGTCCCGATCGACCCGGTGCTCTTCCGCCTCCGTCCGCGCGAGGAGGCCTTCGCCCTCAAGGTGCGCGGCGATTCGATGGAAGGCGCCGGCATCATCGACGGCGACCTCGTCATTCTCGCCTGCCGCGAGCCGAAGGCCCGCGATATCGTCGGCGCGCTCGTCGACGGCGAGAGCACGCTCAAGCGCCTCACCTTCGAACACGGCAAGCCCGTCCTCCTTGCCGAAAACCCCCGCTACCAGCCGATCATCGCGACCGAGGAGCTCCTGATCCAGGGCGTGTATGTCGGACACATCCGCGTGTCGCGGTGACCGCGACACGCAACGTTCAACGTCCAACGCTCAACGTCCAACGTTCAAGTATGAACCGACCTCTTCTCCGTCCTTCGCGATTCGCCGAGAGGATAGCCGGTTCGAACGTTGAACGTTCAATGTTGAACGTTGGACGTTGAACGTTGCGCCTGCCTTCCGCCTCCCCCCCTCCGTACTTCCCACGTCAAACCCGCGTTCCAAGGGACACCCCTGCTAGCATGAACTTCCCTCTTTCACGTCTCAGTAGCTCCGAGGATCGCATGCCCACTACCCGCTACTCGCTACCCGCTACTTCATCCGCCGCCTCCGCCGGTCCGAACCTTGAACGTTCAACGTTGAACGTTGGACGTTGAACGTTGTGCCGCCGCAGCCGCAGCACGTGCTCGCTCCCTCCCCCTCTCTCTTTCGCGTCTCCGTCCTCCGTCTTCGCCGTCTCCGTCATGCGTGGCTCGCCCGAAAATCTCGCCGTCCTGCGAAACCTGCTCGCCGAGCGGTTTCCCTCCGCCGCGAGCCGCTCGGCCGGGATGCTCGCGACTGAGGTGGCTGCGATCGACGAGATCGCGGACGGCGGCCTGCCCGCCGGCGCGCTCACCGAGATCGTTTCCGCGCAGCCCAGCTCGGGCGGACAACTGCTGATCCTCCGCCTGCTCGAGCGCACCCGCCTCGACCGCGGCCGCGCCGCGCTGGTGGACGGACTCGACGCCTTCGACCCCGATTCCCACGAGGCCACCCTGCTCGAGCACCTCGTCTGGGCCCGTTGCCACACCTGCGAGGAGGCGCTGCACGCCGCCGACATCCTCGCCCACGACGCCAATCTCGCCCTGCTGCTGCTCGATGTCCGCGGCTTCGAGGCCGCCGATCTGCGCCGCGTCCCCTCCACGACCTGGTATCGCCTGCAGCGCGCCATCGCGCGCAGCGACACCGTCATGGTCGTCCTCACGACCTGGCCGCTCGTCGGCAGCGCGACACTGCGTTTCACGCTGGCGCAGGGTTTCCACCTCGACCAGCTGGACGAGCTGCAGGCCGAACTGGGCCGCAACCTGCCCGCCGAGATCCAGCGCCGCCGGCTCATCCCCCAGGGAGAAAGGCGGAGCGCATGAACTATATTCGGAAAGTCTCGCACCGAGGCGCAGAGACACAGAGATCGGAGGGACGATCCGCCGGAGGGGGTCACGCGAAGCCGCGAAGAGCGCGAAGCAAGGCGGATGATTCCGACCATGGATTTGAATCGGATCGGCCTTCGCGTCCTTCGCGGCTTCGCGTGACCCCCTCCGACCTCTGCGCCTCCGCGCCTCGGTGCGAGACTAGATTGAAATACGTCAACCGACGTTCCAACGCGTTGGGGACAACGCGTTCCACCTCGAGCCAGGAAAAGACCGTCCGGCCGGATTTTCTACAGGAGGAAACCCGAGACCAATCCGAGATCGAAATTCCGAACTCTTCCGTCCTCGGATCGCCTCCTGTCAAAAAATAGATCGGTTCACTTTGTACTCCCACCCATGAGCTGCGCCGTCATCCAGATTTCCGATTTCCCCCTGCAGGCCGTGGTGCGGAACGATCCCACCCTCGCCGGCAAAGCCGTGGCGCTTCTTTCCGACACCACGCGCCAGGCCGTCGTCGTCGCCGCCTGCGCCGCCGCGCGCGGCGCGGGCGTCGAGCTCGGCTTCACCGCCGCGCAGGCGCAGGCGCGCTGCGGCGACCTCGAGCTACGGCCGCGCTCCCCCTCGGCCGAGCAGGAAGCGGAGGCCGTGCTGCTCGCCGTGGCCTGGTCGCTCTCCCCACGCGTCGAGCGCACCGCGCCCGGCCTGTGCACGATCGACCTGCAGGGTCGCGTCCCCTCGACCAACCTGCCGCACGGCCGCGAGGCGCTCGACCGCCTGCGCGGGCACGGCCTGCAGGCGACGCTCGGCGTGGCCCGCACGCCCCTGCTCGCCGGCTACGCGGCCCGCACCGCCGTGCTCGCGCGCGAAGTGGAGAACGAAGCCGAGTTCCTCGCGCCGCTGACGCTGTCGCTCACAGAGCCCGAGCCGGAACTCGCCGCCATTCTCGCCAGCTGGGGCATCCGCACCTGCGGCGCGCTCACGGCCCTCGGCAAGACCGACGTCAGCCGCCGCCTCGGCGCCCCCGGCCTGGCCCTGTGGGAACGCGCCGCCGGCGAAACGAATCGTCCGCTCGATCCCGCGCGTCCGCCGGAGCATTTCACCGCCGCGCTCGAGCTCGAGCAGCCGGTCGAAACCCTCGAGCCGCTGCTCTTCGTCCTGCGCCGCTGCCTTGACCGGCTCACGCTGCAGCTGACCAACGCCGGCGCGGTGGCCGCCGCGCTGGAGCTCGTGCTCGCGCTCGACGACGACACCTCGTGCGCGCGGGACTTCCGCCTGCCCGATCCGACCGCCGACGCCGAGATCCTCTTCCGCGCGCTGCACACGCACCTGGAAAGCCTGCGCACCGCGGCGCCGATCCGCGGCCTGAAGCTCACGCTCAGCCCCACCCGCCCGCTCACCCGCCAGCGCGGACTCTTCGAAACCGGGCTGCGCGACCCCCACGGTTTCGCCGACACCCTCGCCCGCCTCGGCGGCCTGCTCGGCGCCGACCGCGTGGGCACGCCCGCCCGCGAAGCGACACACCGGCCCGACGCCTTCCGTCTCGCCGCGCCGGCTCCCGTCGTCGCGCCCGCGCCCCAGCCGCCGGTGCTGCCCACCCTCGGTCTGCCGCTCCGTCGTTTCCGTCCGCCCTGCCCCGCGCGCGTCGAGCTCACGCCCCAGGGCCCGACTCACGTGCAGAGCAGCCCCGCCCACGGCCTCATCCTCCGCGCCCGCGGTCCCTGGAAACGCGACGGCGAATGGTGGAAGCCCGGCAGCTGGTCGCGCGAGGAATGGGACGTCGAGCTCGCCGGCGGCGGCCTCTATCGCCTCGTCCGCCTCGCCACAGGTTGGCTCGTCGAAGGCATGTACGACTAAGAAAAAGGAAGAAGGAGGAAGGAAGAATTAAGAAAGCTCGGACCGAAGCCGTTGGCCGCAAAAAGGCGCGGAAGACGCAAAAGCGATCAGCGCTCACCACCACCCTTTGCGTTTTCTGCGCCTTTTTGCGGCCAATCCTCTGCGGCTCAGGCTCTGTGTTTCTGTACGTCTGCGCGAAAGCTTCGGTCGTGGGTAGGGCGAGGCGTCCTCGCCGAGCCGCGGCTCACCGGGACGGTTCGCCCTACC
>CALFNJ010000569.1 GCA_937902865.1 uncultured Opitutaceae bacterium | reverse complement strand
TCACTTCTCTGCCTCTGAACTGACCTATCACCAAACTTCCGATCCGGTTCTCACGGTAGGGACGCGCGGCCCGCGGGTCCGGGGTCAAAGGTTGACGGCGCGAAAGCGGACGGGCGGGCCGCCCGTCCCTACCCTTCAATCCACGATCCGGTTCACCACAGAGGCACAGAGACACAGAGAATACCTGACGTCTTCCTCTGTGTCTCTGTGCCTCTGTGGTGAACGGATTGAAATTCCGGTCGGGTCAACTATGCCTTCAGGCCTACCCCATGAAACCTCTGTTCCTGTTCGTTTCCGTTTCTGCTTCCGTCCTGTTCGCCGGGCCGGCGCTTGCCGCCGACGCTCCCGCTCCCGCCGCCACGGCCAAGGCGGCGGCCAAGATGCCGCTGCCGACTCCCACCGTCGCGAATCTCCACTACGGCGATCACGAGCGCGAGGTGCTCGATTTCTGGCAGGCGAAGTCCGACAAGCCCACGCCGCTCGTCCTGAACATCCACGGCGGCGGCTGGGTCACCGGCGACAAGTCCCAGGCGCCCGACGTCGAGAAGTACCTCGCCGCCGGCATCTCGGTCGTCTCGATCAGCTACCGTTACGTCACCCAGGCGATCGACGCCGGGATCAAGCCGCCGGTGAAATGGCCGCTCGAGGATGCCGCGCGCGCCCTGCAGTTCATCCGGACCAAGGCGAAGGAATGGAATTTCGATCCCGCCCGCGTCGGTCTCACCGGCGGCTCCGCGGGAGCATGCACCAGCCTGTACCTCGCGTTTCACAATGATTTCGCCGATCCCCAAAGCTCCGATCCCGTCGCGCGGCAGTCGACGCGAGTCTGGTGCGCCGCGGTGAACATCGCCCAGACTTCGCTCGATCCGCAGCAGATGGCCGAGTGGACGCCGAACAGCCGCTACGGTGGCCATGCTTTCGGCTTCATGCTCGACACGAAGGATCTCAAGACGCGCGACACCCAGTTCGCCGCCTTCCTCGCCGCGCGCGAGCAGATCCTGCCGTGGATCAAGGAATACTCGCCGTACGAACACGTCACGCGCGACGATCCGCCGATCTATCTCTTCTATCCCGCCCCGCCCGCCCTCGGCCAGCCGGCGAAGGATCCGACGCACACCGCGAACTTCGGCGTCAAGCTACAGGAGAAAACCCGCGCCGAGGGCGTCGAGTGCGAGCTGGTTTACCCCGGCGCGCCCGACGTGAAGCACGCCATGATCGCCGACTACCTCATCGATCGGCTCAAAGCGCCGGCTCGGTAACAGATTCAGATTTTCACAGGAGCCGAACCGAGGCGATCCGAGGTTCGGAAGGTAGGGACGCGCGGCCCGCGGGTCCGGCTCGAGGTGGAGCGCGTTGTCCCTAACGCGCTGTTCGCTCCGTCGGCGATTTCTCGTGGACGGAGATTTCAACGCGTTGGGGACAACACGTTCCACCTTCCGGAATCAAACCGGACGGGCCGGCCGCCCGTCCCTACCCTTCAAATCGCAATCTCTTCGATCCGGTTTCACACAGAGACACGGAGAGCACAGAGAAAACCAAAACAAATCTCTGTGTACTCCGTGTCTCTGTGTGAAACCGGATTGCTGGATCGAGTCCGATCTTTAGTTCTTTTTCTCCATCATGAAACCCCTCGCCCCGCTTCTCGCACTTGGTCTTTTCGCCACCGGTTCGTTGTTTGCCGCGGCCGCTCCCGCCGATCCCGCGGCCAAGGCGGCGAAGGCGCCGCGCGCGCCGCAGGTGCCGGCGACGCAGCTCAACGTCCACTACGGCGACCACGAGCGCGAGGTGCTTGATTTCTGGCAGGCGAAGTCCGACAAACCCACTCCCGTCGTCATGAATATCCACGGCGGCGGCTGGGTCGCAGGCGACAAGGGACGCGTCCCCGATCTCGACCAGTATCTCGCCGCCGGCATCTCCGTCGTCTCGATCAACTACCGCTACATCCCGCAGGCCGTCGCGCTCGGGATCAAGCCACCCGTGAAGGCGCCGATCGACGATGCGGCTCGGGCGCTGCAGTTCGTGCGCAGCAAGGCGAAGGAGTGGAACCTCGATCCCGTGCGCATCGGGCTCACCGGCGGCTCGGCCGGTGCCTGCTCCAGTCTGTATCTCGCGTTCCATGCCGACCGGGCCGAGTCCCAGAGCGCTGATCCGGTGGCGCGGCAGTCGACCCGCGTCTGGTGCGCCGCGGTGAACGTCGCCCAGACCTCGCTCGATCCGCAGCAGATGCGCGAGTGGACCCCGAACAGCCGTTACGGCGGCCACGCCTTCGGCTTCGGCACCGACCCGAGCGACGCCGACTTCGCGAACTTCCTCGCCGCCCGCGAGCAGATCCTGCCCTGGCTCAACGAATATTCGCCCTACGCGAACGTGACCCCGGACGATCCGCCGACGTATCTCTTCTATCCCACGCCGCCCGCGCTCGGCCAGCCGGAGAAGGACCCGACCCACAGCGCGAACTTCGGCGTGAAGCTCCAGGAAAAAGCCCGCGCCACCGGACTCGACTGCGAGCTCGTCTACCCCGGTGCCCCCGACGTGAAACACGCCACGATCGCCGACTACCTCGTCGATCGCCTGACAAAACGTTCAACGTCCAACGTTCAACATTGAACGTTCAACGCCGGAGCAAGCCTCCGATCCTAACGAGGATCCCACGAGAAATTGGCCCGATGCTTGGCCATTTTATTAATTCTTCCTTCTTCCTTCCGACTTCAACGCAGCGGCGCTGCGGTTTCCGTCCTTGAACGTTCAACGTTGAACGTTGGACGTTGAACGTTTCGCCGCCAGCAGGCGGCGGCTACGCGCTCTTGAGTCGGCGGCGGATGGCGTGGTCGACGATCTTTCGCTCCACCACGACGGCGGTTTTCTTCGGCTCGATCGTGAGGCCCCGGTCGAGGTGATAGGCGCGGACGTATTCCGCGCCGTAGAAGAGGATCGCGCTGGAATAGTAGATCCAGATCAGCAGCGCCACCAGCGCGCCGGCCGGTCCGTAGGATGCGCTGATGCTCGAATGGCCGAGGTAGAGCGCGATCAGGTAGCGTCCGATCGAGAACAACACCGCCGTCACGACCGCGCCGAGCCAGCATTCCTTCCAGCGCACCTTCGCGTCGGGCAGGATCTTGAAGAGCAGCGTGAACAGCGTGGTGATCACGCCGATCCCCACGACCATGTCCGTCGTCCGGAGCACCCACGGCGGGACGGCCGAGCCGCTCTGGAAATAGGTCACGGCGGCGGTCAGCGCGGTCGTCAGCACGAGCGAGCTGAGCAGCAGAAATCCGATCGCCAGCACCATGGCGAAGGAGATCAGCCGCTGGATGATGATCAGCGTCCAGCCGTGCTTGCTCGGGCGTGCGGTGACGCACCAGATGTCGTTGAGCGAGGTCTGGATCTGACCGAACACCGTCGTCGCGCCGACGAAG
>CALFNJ010000568.1 GCA_937902865.1 uncultured Opitutaceae bacterium | reverse complement strand
GCGTTTCAAGTGGGCAACGTCCACAGCGCGTTGGGGACAACGCGCTCCACCTCGAACCGGACCCGCGGGCCGCGCGTCCCTACCTTCCCAATCGGGATAGCTCAGTTTCCCGGCGCCGATGCCGGGATGGCCGCCGGATTCGGAATTTCACCACAGAGGCGCGGAGACACTGAGAAAATCCCTGATCTGAGTCCGGAGACAGAAGACCGGCCTTCTCCTCGGTGCCTCCGTGCCTCTGTGGTGAAATTCCGGGTGTCCTCAGAAATTCAAATCATGCCGTGCAGGGCGGAATCAGGTCCCGTAGAGCCGGTCGCCGAAGTCTCCTAAGCCGGGGAGGATGTACTTCTTCGCGTTGAGCCCGCGGTCGAGCGCGGCGGTGAAGATCGGGACTTCGGGATGGCGCTTTTCCACCGCGGCGACGCCTTCGGGCGAGCTGACAATTCCCAGCAGGGTGATCTGTTTGCCGCCGGCGGATTTCACGACGTCGATCGCCTGCACCGCGGAGCCGCCGGTGGCGAGCATGGGATCGACGAGGAACACATGGCGGCCGGCCAGCTCCGGCAGCTTGCAGTAGTAGCTGCGGGCGACGGCGGTCTCATGGTCGCGCTCGAGTCCGATATAGCCGACGCTCACGTCGGGAAACACATCCAGGAATGGCTGCACCATGCCGAGCCCGGCGCGCAGGATCGGCACGACGACGAGCGGCTGCGCCGCGAGCACTTGCCCCGTCATCGATTCCAGCGGCGTCTCGACCAGCTTGTCCTCCGTGCCCAGCCCGCGCGTCGCCTCGATCGCAAGCAGCAGGCTGATCTGGTACGCGAGCGTGCGGAACGTCGCCGGCTTGGTCGTCTTGTCGCGGAGATGCGTGATGACATGCGCCGCGAGGGGATGTTGGAGGACGTGGAGCATGAGGAAATTTTCGATTTTGGATTCTCGATTTTCGATTGGATCATCCAAGCCGGCCGCAGAGTTCGGACACGAAAGCGGGCTTCAGGGCGGCGGGTCGAACAATCGAAAATCGAGAATCCAAAATCGAAAATCCCTAGAGCAGATCCCGCTCCACCTTACGCTCGAGGTAGCGCTCGAACTCCTTGCGGAGGGACTTTTCCTTGCCGTGCAGGCCGGGGAGGAGGGCGAGCCAGTTGTAGACTTCTTCACGCACGTGCTTCGGCATCACCGGCTCCATCGCGAGGACGCGGTCGAGGGCGCGGACGCAGGCGGCGGCGACGTTTTCGCACATGACCTGGGCGTCGGCGGAGCTGTGCTGCGCGGCGAGGCGGAGGACCTCGTCGAGCTTCTTGTGCCGGCGCTTCATCACGGTCTTGTACGCGAGCAGGCTGTTGACGTGCACGTTGACGGTGCGCGGGTAGAAGCTCGCCATCAGGTTCCACGGATCGGTGCTGTCACCCGCGAGCCGGAGGTCGCTGCGGAGAATCACCGAGGGGATGTCCGCGAATTTCGCGAACATGAATTCGATCACCGTGCCGCTGTCGAGTTCGGCGCCGTCGAAGTTGAAGAGCGCGAGATCGCAGGCGATCAAGGCGCGGATGTCCTGGTCGCGCACGGCCTGCGGCGTCTTGCCGCGCGGCTCGAAATCCTGCGGCAGCTGGCAGAGGTAGCGCCCGTGGGACTTGTCGTAGATCGCCTCGGCGAGGTACGCGTTGCCGATGAGATGCTTCAGCGTGAAGAGCTCGCTCGCGAAGTAGACGGTGTAACTGCGCTTCTTGTTCTTCATGCGATGGCCGTGCCGAATGCGCCTCGAACTAGCGGTGAAAGGGGGAGGCGCTCAACGCCTAAGTGCATTTTCGATTTTCGATTCTTGATTTTCGATTGGTCGATCCCAGCCAGGTCCAGAGGCCTCACGTGAGAGCGGGGACGGCGGATTGCGGATCGAGCAATCGAAAATCGAGAATCCAAAATCGAAAATTCCTACACTCCAAACGTCCGCCGGATCCTCGCCACCAGCAGCGCGGGCGGGTCGGAGATGTCCAGGGCAAGCGCGTCCTTCGGCGCTTCGAGCGCGGCGAATTGGGACTGGAGCATGTCCGGCTTCATGAAGTGGCCCTTGCGGGCCTTGAGGCGGCGCTCGATCACGGCGAAGTCGCCGAAGAGATAGATCAATTTGACTCGCGCGGGATCGACGAGGAGGTCGCGGCGGTAGCTTTCCTTGAGCGCGGAGCAGGTGACGATGGTGTTCTCGTTGCGGGCGAGGTGGTCGGCGAGGTAAGCGCGGATGGCGGCGAGCCAGGGAGCGCGGTCCGCGTCGGTCAAAGGGTGACCTGCGCTCATCTTGGCGACATTCGCCGGCGGATGAAAATCGTCGGCGTCGCGGAAACTCCAACCAAGCTCCTTCGCGAGCCGTTCGCCGACCGTGGTCTTGCCGCTGCCGGCCACGCCCATGATGACAAAGGCGAGCGAAGGGCTGGGGCGGGAGGAGGAGGAATTCGCCATGAAGGAGGAAGGAGAAAAGGGATCGGGAGTTGGCGGCAAGGATCCGGAGGGCAGGCGCGACCGGTCAGTCTCGCAGCTCCCAGGAACGATTGGCGACCGGGTCGCGGCCCTCGTCGAATTCGTTGAGATCGAAGAACGTCTCGATCGGCTTGTCCGTCAGGCCGAATTGCGCGAGGCGCTCCTTCAGGATCGCAGTGCGGTCATCGCGCCAGCCCACCTTCATCATGAAACGGTTCCAGATATTGCACTGGTCATCGATGCGGCTGCCGCCCCGATCGTGCGCCCAGGCGAGGATTTCCTCATCGGTGCCGCCCTTGAGCACCCGCGTCTTGAGGTCCTCGTAGTTCACGCCGAGGAACGCGCAGCACCGGCCGTCGAAGCCCACGCCGATGTTGGCGTGGTAGTCAGCGGGCAGCTTGCCGGACGCATGCAGCCGGATCTTGTCGAGCATGCGGCCGAAATAGACGAGGCGGCCGACCCTGGCGTAGCAGCTGCGCAAACCGGGAATGGGAGCGTGTGGCATGATGAGGCGAATCCAAAAGGTCTGACGGCATTCGGCAATCGCCTTTCCTCGGGAGACGCGGGAGGAGCGACTGGGAAAAATAAGGAGCTCGAGCTTTTCCGAGGGTGGACCGGGCTTCTGCCGCCTGTGCTACCGGCTCCTGATTTTTCCGTCAGTCGCGGCGCAGATAAACCCACGTGCAGAGCAGCGCGAACGCCACGGACGGAGCGATGACCCACATGGGAGCGATCGGCACGTGGTATTTGCCCACCAGCCAGGCGACGAGGATACACTTGATGACGATCAGCACCCAGCCGATCACAAGCACGCGCTCCATGCGGGGATTGCGCCTCCGCTTCCGGCGAACGGTGACTTCCTTCACGAACGCCAGATCGTACGCCGCGGTCAGCGGAGCCGGCGGCGGACGGCGGGTGATGAGGTTGAGGAGATTCGCGAACACGT
>CALFNJ010000567.1 GCA_937902865.1 uncultured Opitutaceae bacterium | reverse complement strand
TCCCCGTCATCAACGCCAAGCAGGTCGCGAGCATCGTCGGCCTGCCCGAGCGGTCGATCGAGGGGCTGCGCTTCACCGATATCACCGCCACCGGCGCCGCGGGCTTCCTCTGTTCGGACGCGACCGACGTGGAATTGCACCAGCTCCGCGTCAACGCCGGCCCGAAGAGCGCTTATGTCTTCGAACGCGTCCACGACCTCACGGTGAACGACGCCACCACGCGCGCGCCGCGACCGGACGCGCCCGTGATGCTGTTCAAGGACAGCGACAGCATCGTCGTGCGCGCCACGCGCGCCCCCGCCGGCACGGGGACCTTCCTCCAGTTCGACGGCGCGAAGCCCACGCAGCTCAAGCTCAGCGACAACGATTTCTCCGCCGCCGCCACGCCCGTGTCGCCCGCGGGCCTCTGAGTGAGTTTCGAACCCTGGCTCGAAAGGTAGGGACGGGCGGCCCGCCCGTCCGGGCTGGGGGGATCGATCTTCGGAATTTCATCACAGAGGCACAGAGACACGGAGATAGCCCGGCATTGGCCGCAAAAAAGCGCAGAAGAGCACAAAAGGAAATTTGGATTATCCGACCCCATCCCTTTTGTGTTTTTTTGCGCCTTTTTGCGGCCATCTCCGGAAGGTTCGGTGCTCTCCGTGTCTCCGTGCCTCTGTGGTGAAATTCCGAGGGTTGGATCCGATCGTCGTTCAAGAGCGGACGGAGCCGAAGCGGACGGGCGGGCCGCCCGTCCCTACCTTTCCAGAATAAATTTCATCCGCCGAAAACTTTTTCCGCTTCCGGACTTTTCCCCTGAAATAAAGCCTCGCCCCGGAACGCGCCGATGCCGTTTCCTATCGGTTCAGTTCAGTTCAAGCCCCATTCCCCACTCATGACGACTCCCACCCCTGCCTCGCCGCTCGCCAGTCGCTATCGTTGGCGCATTCTCGCCATGCTGTTCGCCGGCACGACGATCAACTACATGGATCGTTCCGTCCTCGGGGTGCTGGCGCCGACGCTGCAGTACAAGGTCTTCCACTGGACCGATCAGGATTACGCCAAGATCAGCAACTTCTTCAACGTCGCCTACGCCATCGGCATGCTCTCGATGGGCGCGATCATCGACAAGTTCGGGACCAAGATCGGCTACACCCTCGCGATCGCGATCTGGAGCATCGCCGGCATGTCCATGGCCGCGATCCGTCCCGCCTTCGGGGTGATGGGTTTCTGTCTCTCGCGTTTCGGACTGGGCCTCGGCGAGTCCGGAAATTTTCCCGCCGCGATCAAGACGGTCGCGGAGTGGTTTCCCAAGCAGCAGCGCGCGCTCGCGACGGGCATTTTCAATTCCGGCTCCAACATCGGCGCCATTCTCGCGCCGCTCGTCATTCCGCTGGTGGTCTGGCCCGATGGCACCCACTGGCAGTGGGCCTTCCTCACCACCGGCGTGTTCAGCGCGATCTGGGTCGTGGTGTGGCTGAAGATCTATCACCGCCCGGAGCAGCATCCCAAGGTTTCGCCGGAGGAGCTCGCGTACATCAATAGCGATTCCAAGTCGGAGGACGCCGGGAAGAAGTTGCCGTGGTCGAGCGTTCTGCCCCTGCGGGAAACCTGGGCCTTCGCGCTCGCGAAGATGACCGATGCCGTCTGGTGGTTCTATCTCTTCTGGGCGGGCAAATATTTCTACGACCGCTACGGACTCAACATCAAGGGCATCGCCGTGCCTCTGATCACGATGTATTTCGTCGCCGATATCGGCAGCATCTGGGGCGGCTGGATGTCCTCCCACTTCATCAAGAAGGGCTGGACGGTGAACCGGGCGCGCAAGACCACCATGTTGATGTGCGCGCTCTGCATCATGCCGGTGATGTTTTCGACGCACCTGCCCACGCGGTTCGTGGTCGATGCGGGTTTCTTCTCCCGTCTGCAGACCGCCACCTTCACCGCGCAGAGTGCGCAGGGCGGCAACAGCCGGCCGACACAGGAAAAGGTGCCGGCCGAAGTCCAGACCGCGTTGCACGCGCTCGACGGCAAGAGTTACGAGTCCGCCAAGGAGTTCATGGCCGCGGTCGGAGCCGTCATCACGCCGGCCGAAGCCAGCCGGGAAGACTCGGCTCTGATCAAGAGCGCCCGCTCCGACAACTATTACTGGCTCGCCGTGATCCTGATTTCCATCGCCCTCGGCGGACACCAGGCCTGGTCGGCCAATCTCTTCACCATGGTTTCCGATGTCTTCCCCCGGAAGGCGACCGCCTCGGTCGTCGGCATCGGCGGCATGATGGGAGCCGTGGCCAATATCATCGCCACCTTCTCGCTCGGCCAGGTGCTGACCACCAGCGGACCCTCGGGCTACTTCTTCGCCTTCCTGATCGCCGGCTCGGCCTATCTCGTCCTGCTCGGCGTCTGCCACCTGCTGATGCCGAAGATGACTCCGCTCGACGAGAACCTCCAGCACGTCAAGGAGTGAGCCGTCGGCCTTTCGATCTGTTTCACATAGAGAACACGGAGGACACAGAGGCCGATCAGATTGGTTTTCTCTGTGTCCTCCGTGTCTCTGTGTGAAACCGGATCGAAAGATCGGAGGTAAGGACGCGCGGTCCGCGGGTCCGGTTCGAGCTAGAGCGTGCTGAACGACCGACCCCGCGAAGCCGCTTGTCAGTCGTGGCGCGAGGCTCTTCCTTTTCCCTTCGGATGAAACCCCTCCTGCCTTTTGCGCTCTTCGCGTTCGGTATGGTCTTCAATCTTGGCTGGAGCGCCTCCGCTCCGGATCATTCCGCCCCCTGGATCCCTGATCGCGGCGACGGCACCTACAAGAACCCGGTATTGTTCGCCGACTACTCCGACCCCGACGTCGTCCGGGTGGGGGAGGATTTCTATCTCGTCTCCTCGAGCTTCAATCACGCGCCCGGCCTGCCGGTGCTGCATTCGCGCGACCTCGTCAACTGGACGCTGATCAACCACGCGTTGCCTGCGCTCGAGCCGCTGGAGCATTTCACCACCGTACGCCCCGGCGAGGGTGTCTGGGCTCCGGCCATCCGGCATCACGGCGGCAAGTTCTGGATCTTCTATCCGGATCCGGACTTTGGAATTTACGCGGTGACCGCGACCGATCCCGCCGGTGTGTGGTCGGCGCCGGTCCTCGTGAAGGGCGGCAAGGGTTTGATCGATCCGTGCCCGCTCTGGGACGACGACGGCCGCGTTTACCTCGTGCACGGCTGGGCCAAGAGCCGCGCGGGAAAAAACAATCTGCTCACGCTGAACGAACTCTCGGCGGATGGACTCCGCGTGACTGACGGCGAGGGCACGGTGATCATCGACGAGAACACGTCCGGCCGCGGCTGGACCACGCTCGAGGGCCCGAAGTTTTATCGCCGCGACGGCTATTACTGGATCTTCGCGCCGGTCGGCGGCGTCACGGGCGGCATGCAGGCGGTCTATCGTTCGAAAACCATCCGCGGTCCCTACGAGGCGCGCATCGTGCTCGAGCAGGGCGGCACGCCGATCAACGGCCCGCACCAGGGCGCGTGGGTCGACACCTCCTCCGGGGAAAACTGGTTTCTGCATTTCCAGGATCGCGGCGCGTACGGCCGGATCGTCCATCTCGAGCCGATGGCCTGGCGCTCCGATGGCTGGCCGGTGATGGGCGACGATCCCGACGGCGACGGCAAGGGCGTGCCCGTGCTGACGCATCGCAAGCCCGCCGTGCCGCCGCAGCCGATCGCGGTGCCGGCGACGACCGATGAATTCGATTCGCCCGTGCTCGGCCTGCAATGGCAGTGGCAGGCGAACGGCTTTCTCCAGTGGGCCTCCCTGACCGCCCGGCCCGGCTCGCTGCAGCTCGCTTGCGCGCCCGCGCTCGGCCGCTTCGACGGCAAGAGCAGCGCGCCGGTCGCGGACAGCCTCTGGCTCCTGCCGAATCTGCTGCTGCAGAAATTTCCCGCGCCGGCCTTCACCGCGACGACCGCGGTGGAATTTTCACCGTCCACGCCTGACGACGCCACCGGCCTGATGGTCTTCGGCTACGATTACGCCTGGCTCGGCCTGCGCCGCACGCCG
>CALFNJ010000566.1 GCA_937902865.1 uncultured Opitutaceae bacterium | reverse complement strand
GCGTCAAATGTCGGCAACGTCTCTCAACGCGTTAGGGACAACGCGTTCCACCTCGGAATGCAGCGTCCAGCCGGACGGGCAGGGCCGCCCGTCCCTACCTTTCGGAATCGAGCGGTGTTACAGGAGGAAGACCGAGGCAAACCGAGATCGAACCTCGGATCGCCTCGGCCTTTTCTCCTGCAAAAAATTCCGACCGCCAGAAAGAGCCGCCGTCAGCGGAGACGGGCGAACCAAAGAACTGGAATCGAGCAGACCGCTCGCTTCGCCGCATGGCGAGCGACGCATCGTAAAGAATGAGTAACACTGACACGCGGCCACCACAGACGCGTAGGCCGCCATCGATTTCTCATCTGGAACTCAGGAAATCAGGAAGCGATCGGCCAACAACGGATCACGCCGCACTTAAAGCAGCGGAGATCAGCAGGATCCTCCGAATCCGGTTTCATGATTTCCTGAGTTCCAGATTCAGCATCGGCCGCGCCTTTACTTCCTAATGCTTCCTTCTTACTTCTTCCCTTACCTCCGCATGTCCCGCGACCTTCTCGCTCCTCTCGATACCTTCAACCGCCGCCACACCGGCGACAACGCCGCCGAAACCGCGGCCATGCTCAATCTCCTGGGCTACCAGTCGCTGGCGGCGCTCACCGACGCCGCGGTGCCCGCCCAGATCCGCCGGGGCGCGCTCAATCTCCCCGCCGCCGCGAGCGAAAGCACCGCCCTCGCCGAGCTGCGCGCCATCGCCAGCCAGAACCAGATTTTCCGGAGCGTCATCGGCCTCGGCTATTCCGACACGCTGACGCCCGGCGTCATCCAGCGCACCATCCTCGAGAATCCCGGCTGGTACACCGCCTACACTCCCTATCAGGCGGAAATTTCCCAGGGCCGCCTCGAGGCGCTGCTCAATTTCCAGACCCTCGTGACCGAGTTGACCGGTCTCGAGATCGCCAACGCCTCCATGCTCGACGAGGGCACCGCCGCCGCTGAGGCGATGATGATGTGCCACCGGCTGAAGGAGGGCGACGACGACGCCCATCGCGTGTTCTTCGTCTCCGCGCAGTGCCACCCGCAGACGATCGACATCGTCAGGACCCGAGCCAAGCCGCTCGGCATCGAGATCGTCGTGGGCGATCACCGCACCTACCAGCCCGCCGCGAACTGTTTCGGCGTGCTCGTGCAGTATCCCGACACGACCGGCTCGATCCATGATTACGCGGCGTTCTTCGCCGCCGCCCACGCCGCCGGCGCGTTCACCATCGTCGCGGCCGACCTGCTCGCGCTCACGCTGCTGCGCGCGCCTGGCGAATTCGGCGCGGATGTTGCCGTCGGTTCCGCCCAGCGTTTCGGCGTGCCGCTCGGTTTCGGCGGACCGCACGCCGGTTTCCTCGCCACGAAGGACGCGTTCAAGCGCCAGATGCCCGGCCGCCTCGTCGGCGTGTCCAAGGACGCTCAGGGCGATCCCGCCATGCGTCTCGCGCTCGGCACGCGCGAGCAGCACATCCGCCGCGACAAGGCCACGTCGAACATCTGCACCGCGCAGGTCCTCCTCGCGGTCATGGCCTCGATGTACGCCGTCTATCACGGCCCCGAGGGCCTGAAGCGCATCGCCCGCCGCGTCCGCGCGCTCACCAACCTGCTCGCCCGCAGCCTCTCCGCCGTCGGCGCCAAGGTGAACGTCGAGCCGGTCTTCGACACCCTCACGATCAGCAACGTTGCCGCCGAGCGCGTGCACGCCGCCGCGCAGGCGAAGAAGTTCAATCTCCGCCGCCTCGATGCCTACACCGTCGGTGTTTCCCTCGACGAAACGACCACGGTCGAGGACGTGCAGACGATCCTCGGCTTCTTCAGTGAGTCCGCCCGCCTGACCGCCGCCGAGCTCGACCAACCGGAAGCAAAGCTCGCCGCGCCGCACGCGCGCGCCTCGGCCTTCCTCACCGCCGCGGTCTTCAACCGCCATCACACCGAGCACGAGATGCTGCGCTACATCAAGCGGCTCGAAGCGAAGGACCTCTCGCTCTGCCACTCGATGATCTCGCTTGGCTCGTGCACGATGAAGCTCAACGCCACGAGCGAGATGTTCCCCGTGTCGTGGCCCGAGTTCGGCCGGCTGCATCCGTTCGCTCCTGAGGAGCAGACGCGCGGCTACGTGAAGATGTTCAAGGACCTCGAGACCTGGCTCTCGGAGATCACTGGTTTCGCCGCGGTCTCGCTCCAGCCCAACGCCGGTTCGCAGGGCGAGTACGCCGGCCTGCTCGCGATCCGCGCCTACCACGAGTCGCGCGGCCAGGGCCAGCGCAACGCCTGCCTCATTCCCACCAGCGCCCACGGCACCAATCCGGCGACGGCCGCGATGTGCGGCTTCAAGGTCGTGCCGGTCGCCTGCGACGCGAACGGCAACGTCGATCTCGCCGATCTCCGCGCCAAGGCCGCGGAACACGCGTCCGATCTCGCCGCGCTGATGATCACCTATCCGTCCACGCACGGCGTGTTCGAGAGCACGATCAAGGACATCTGCGCCACGATCCACCAGTACGGCGGCCAGGTTTACATGGACGGCGCGAACATGAACGCGCAGGTCGGCCTGACCTCGCCCGGCCACATCGGCGCCGACGTCTGCCACCTCAATCTCCACAAGACGTTCTGCATCCCGCACGGCGGCGGCGGCCCCGGCATGGGCCCGATCGGCGTCGCGGCTCACCTCACGCCTTTCCTTCCGAGTCATCCGATCCGCAATCCAAACTCCCCAATCCAAAATCCAAAATCGGCCCTCGGCGCCGTTTCCGCCGCGCCCTGGGGCAGCGCGAGCATCCTCGTGATTTCGTGGATGTATATCCGGATGATGGGACCCGATGGCCTGACCGAGGCCACGCAGGCCGCGATCCTCAAGGCGAACTACGTCGCCAAGCGCCTGGAGAAGTTTTTCCCGGTGCTCTACCGCGGCAACGCCGGCCTGATCGCGCACGAGTGCATCGTGGATTTACGCGGCTGGAAAAAGCACGGAGTCGAAGTCGAGGACGCCGCGAAGCGCCTGATGGATTACGGCTATCATGCGCCGACGATGTCCTTCCCGGTGCCCGGCACGTTCATGATCGAGCCGACCGAGAGCGAGGCGAAGAGCGAGCTCGACCGTTTCTGCGACGCGCTGATTTCGATCCACGGCGAGATGCAGGCCGTGGCGAACGGCGAAGCCGATAAGACCAACAACCCGCTGAAGCAGGCCCCGCACACCGCGAAGGTCGTCTGCAGCGACGAATGGGACCGCCCGTACTCGCGCGAGCTCGCCGCCTTCCCCTCCCCCTCCACCCGCCTGAGCAAGTTCTGGCCCGCCGTCGGCCGCGTCGACAACGTCTACGGCGACCGCAACCTCGTCTGCTCCTGCGTGGGGATGGAGGCGTACGCGGAAGAAGCCGCCAAGATCTGACTCTCACCGGTTAGTTCGGTGGCGAAAAGGCCAACACGGCGACAATCAGCTTCAAACCGAGAAAGTGCCTCGGGTCTCTCCGCGATGGATGCGGCCGAGCGTGACAAGCGCGGAGAGGATTTCAGCGATCGCCTTGGCGTCCGCGCGCGCGAAGTTTGCGGCCAGATCTTTCGCGGTCGCCGGTTGTCCGACTGTCGTGAGAGCGGCGAAAACGGCCTCGACCTGAGCCGCGCGGTCATCAGGCCAGCGCGGTTTGGCGCGTGACCTTTTCATCGCCGGTTTCGCCGGGACGTGCCGAGACGTAGATGCCGGCAAAGCCATAGCTTGCTGCTGCGGCGCCTGAAATTCCGGTCTAAGCCAGCGGATCGTGCCATGCGTTTCCTCGACCGTGCGTTGGGCGTTGAGGGCGACGACGCGGGTAAGAATATCTTCGTCGGTCAGCGGCCATGGCCAGCCGTATGCGTCGGCGACGGCAGCGTCGATCACATCGTGAAGATGGCGGAGCGTGGAGACCAGCGCTTGATCGTGGATAAGCTGTTCCTTCGAAGAGAGCGGCTGATTGGCACAGAGTTTTTCGAGGACATTGTAGATCGTCGTAAGGCCTAACCCGTGGCGTTCCTGAGCACGCTTACGATGGGCATCGAGCTCTTCAGCGAGGTCGCGGATCTTTTGCTTCTGCCGTTCAGAACAAGCTGGAAACGGAAAAGGATCGAAGCAGAGCGTTTTGTTGTACCGCGGCCGATCTTCCAGTGTCCCTCCGGCGGCGAGGGTATAGACCACATGAATTCGGCTGCTCAACACGCCGAGCACGAAAGCGTCAGAGGAGGCTATAGCAATGAGCGCTCCATCAGGAAATACCTCACCACCGACGAAAACGAAGAACCTGTGTTTGCTGACCTCGCTAGTGGCTATGTAGCGGGAAAGGCCTGCGGCGGACTTTCGAAATTGCGCACGTGGCTCTGCAAAAATCCACCAAAGCTCCCGGTAGCTTGCCCGTTTGTTCTGATCTCGCTGAGGTTTGACCGTCGTAAACAGGTGCTGAAAGGCCTGAGGGAATCGCTGTCTCGTTTCTTGCTCGGAAAGCCCAAAGAAATCAATGACCAGAACACCCCGCGGGACTTCGGTAAGATCACGGCCATTTCGGAAGGGCTTAATGTAATTGGCTAAACTGGGGACAGAACCCTGCCCGAGCGCATTCGCCTGCTCCGGCGTCACCACGAATCCGTCCCCGACGAGCTTCGCGCCCATGAATGCAATTTCCTGATTGGACCGCAGCGGTCGACAGGACGATACGTCTGCGCCGATCGAAAGGTCGGGGGAAATGACTCCTTTTGCACGTTGGAGTGTAACGTCGACCTCTCCTTCGTCCCCTTCTGCCGGCCTCTCGTCGATCACGCGTACGAGTTCGCCAACATTCGCTCCGTCATGACTCGTCCCCACCGTCATGGCGATTCGTACCGCGGCTCCATCAGCAGTATCGACCCACGGATGATCTGGAATCGCAAATCTCAGTGAAAGCGTCGGCGGATTTTCGCCGCCGGCAGAACGCACATGAGAGGCGACAATCTGCCGACTGGAGGTCTGGCGAAGGCTATTCGTCGTGATGAAACCGAAACGTAGAGTCGATCCTCTGCGGACCATCTCAGCCGCCTTGTGCCACCAATACATCACGAAATCCGCAGTTTCAGGAAGTTGCGGATAAGCTGCCCGAAGCGTGGCAACGTAAGCCTCACCGAGTTCGTCCCGCATCATCTTGCTCCCAAGGAATGGTGGATTGCCGACCACATAATCACAAGGAGGCCACTCGGCCGGCCGCGGATTGCGATAGCGATGGAGCGGAACACTTTTCGATTCGTCGGGAACCTCACGTCCGGTGCTGAAGTCGGTCCTGAAGGAGCGGCGATCCCAGAGCATGACCGGTGCATTAAGATTTTTTTCCGCCTTGGCCTGGACATAGTTCCTGTCACGTGCGAGTTCCGGCGGAAGTCCAGGGATCGCCTCCGGGTTATTGGCCGCAAGTCCCCACGTGACGACTTCCGGCGGACCGTCATAGGCAAGAAGTGCGTCGCGATGCTCGATGTTCTTGAAGTTCTTGAGCACCGGCTCGGCGGGCGCCACCGCGCCGAACGTGCGAAAATGCCACTGCAGATATCCAATCCAGAGGACGAGCTCGGCAATGGCCACGGCGCGAGGGTTGATCTCGATGCCGAGGAACTGATGCGGATCGACCGTCTCGGCGCCAATGCCCCGGGGACCGCGCTCAGTGCGACGAGCGCCACCGAAGCGCTCATAAACGTCGAGCACCTCGCCCTCCAAAACCTTGAAGTGAGCCAGCGTGACGTAGAGAAAATTGCCCGAGCCACAGGCGGGGTCGAGGACGCGCAGGGAACAAAGACGGCGATGAAACTTGAAAACTTCCTCCTGGGCGCGAGCGGTGCGACCGGCGTCGGCATGCGAAAGCGCGGCGGCCTGAACATTGAGCCATTCGGCGCGGAGAGGCTCGATAACGGTCGGCAGAACCAGGCGCTCGACGTAGGCGCGCGGCGTATAATGGGCGCCGAGCTTATGGCGTTCCGCAGGATTGAGCGCGCGTTCCAGCAACGTGCCGAAGATGGCAGCCTCGACGTCCCTCCACTTGAGCGCAGCCGCCTGAATCAGGAGACCGAGTTGCGGGCCGTTGACCGGTAAAGCTGAAGGTTCTGCGAAGAGACCGCCGTTGAAGCGAAGTAGTCGCGCATTAAGAACCGTCGAGAAAGGCGTACCGGTATTAAGCTCGCGAAAGAGGACCTCGAGTTTGGGAGCAACTCCGTGAGGAACGGTCCGAAGCGACTCGAGGAGATGTCGGAAGCTATCAGACGGAATAAGACCAACGTCCTCCGCAAACATGCAAAACAGGCAGCGCGTGAGAAAAATCGCCACGAAACGAGGATCGTGCCCATCGGCTTCGAAGGATTTCGCGAGCTCGGCGAGATGGCGGGCTGCCTCGCGCGTAACGACGGCAGCGACCTTGGAAGGATCGAGCGAAGATGGATCTAGCCAGATGGCGCGCAGCCTTTCGCGAACCTTTTCCTGACGAAGGTCGGAAAGGAGGAGGCGATGCGAACGAGCGTCGGGGAACGGGAGAAAAGCCTTACCCTTCTGTGTAAAGTCGGCGTAGATTTCGAGTGAATGGCCGACATCGAGCACCAGTACGAAAGGCGGCGGTGGCTCGGAGGCGGGTAAGTTTCGCGCGTAGCGTTCGGCTTGAACGCGGGCCTCGAGCATAGCCTTCCCATACGGATCGACGTCGCGCTTCATCGATGCCGTAAGTTTCAGCCCCAGTTCGAACTCGGTTTCGATCGGAGCCTGATTTTCCGGCCGAAGGCTTGCGGCCGTTTGTTTCGCTTCTAGGACGAAGCGATCTCGGCGATAAAGATCGATCTTACCCACGGTGATACGCCCATCCGAGTGATGAAGAGGGACGGCACGCTCGAACACATAGGCATTATCGAGGGAGGCAGGACCGGCCGGGTCAGGATGCGGAAGTTTGAGGAGATCGCAAAGCTCGGTGAGGAAGAGATCCTTGTTGGCTCGCTCGGCCAACTCAGTGTCGGACCAGCGAGCGATGAAATGTTCGACCTCAGAGTCGTTTGAGGGAGCGGAGGCCATGCTTCAGTCGAAATCGTGCTGGGAGAAATCGGCGCCGCTGGGCATGCAAACTCCGTCATACCGGAACGCCCCACAGACGACTCCTCCTCACTTCGGACTACCGTTAGTGGGGTGTAAAGCCTCCACTACCGTTGTCGGGGTGTTTGGATTTTCTCGCTCCCTCTATGCTCTGTCGTGGCAAACGACATGGCGAAGCGACTGCTGGCGCGAGTCCGGGAACTCCGGGAAGCGCGCGGGCTTAGCCAGGAGGCGTTTGCCGAGCGCGCCGGACTGAAGTACAAGCATTACCAGGCGATCGAGGCGGGCCGGAAGAGCGACATGCGCTTCTCCACCCTTCAGAAGCTGGCTCGTGCCTGCGGAATGGAGCTTTGGGAGCTGCTGCGCTTCGAAGTCGCGCTGCCGCTGGCGGTGGGCGAGGATCCGCCGAAGGATTCCGAAACGCCGGTTTCGCGGCGGCGGCGCAAGCCGTAAGCCTCACCAGCCGCAGGCCAAGACCGGCGGCAATCTTTCGATCGCCGTCACGCGACCGGGAGGTCGCGTCCCCATTAATTCCCATGGCCGCTAGACACGCGGGGCCTTCTCGCGACGCTCGATCTCAACTTGCCGAGCTCACGACGCAGTTGGCGGCGCAGCTTCGGCCAGCTCTGGTGCGCTCGCTTTAACGCGCGGCGGCGCTCGTGCTGGCTGGCGCGCTCGAGTTGGCGCAGGCCGCCGCGGAGGTTCACCGGCCACGAGCGTCCGCCGATGTGCTCGATGAGGAGATGCTGGTCGATCGCCTGTCCGAGCCGGTGGGAAAGGCGGTGGAGCCGCGCAGACAACGCGTCCGCCGTTTCCTGCCCTAGCACCGCCCGCAGCACACGCACCTGCTCGCGCAGCGCGATCGCCGCCTTGCGCCATTCGTGGGCGGCGTGCACATCGCGCGGTGATTTTCGCGCCGCTCGAGCGCGACGTTTGAGGCGTTTGGCTTGGTGATGCAGTGCGTGCTGCAGGTCGTACTCCGCCAGTTCGCCCCACGTCAGCCGGGCCAGCTTCCGGCGCTGCGATTCGAGTCTTCGCCGCCAGGCCTGCCACCATCGCCGCGCCGCGGCACGCTGCGCCGGATTGCTTTTCGTTCGCGTCCGCAATCCGGCCAGCGCTACGCGCGTCTCGGCATCCGGAAAGCGGATCAACGCGTCCGCGGTTTTCGCCACCACCGTCTCGTCGCGAAGCGGCGAGAGCTCGCGCCCCAGCTGCGACAGCTGCCGTCGTCCGGCCTTGGCGCCCCTCACGTCAAATTTCTCCGCTAGCCGCAGAATCGCCCGCGCCCGTTTCAAGGCCCGCCGGGTCTCGTGCACGGTTTTTTCGCCGGGGAGCTGCGCTCGTTTCTGCGCCGCGTGCTGCAGGCACGCGTCCAAAGTCCGACGCAAGCCGGACCCGATCTCCTCGTTTGGACCCAGGTGCGGCAGGCCGTCGCGTTCGCGCCCCGGGTTCATGCGGGAAAGTCCCCGCCTTTCTCACGAGGTCAAATCGGGACGGCCCGTCACCGAGCTTATTCCGGAATGGTGCACACGAAGCCATTCCTCTTCTTCGCGCCCTGTCTTCCCTCTTGCTCCAGCGCGGCATTGTGCGGAGTCTCGCGCCCTTATTCCCCCATGAAGCTCATCCGTCATCTTACCCCCGCCGGCCCGGTTTACGCCTCGCTCCAGCCCGACGGCACCGCGCGCGAGATCATCGGCGACATCTACGGCAGCTTCCGCGTCGCCGACAAGGGCGTGAAGCCCGGCAAGCTGCTCGCGCCGGTCGCACCCATCTATCTTCCCTGCATCGGACTCAACTACAAGAAGCACGCTGCCGAGGGCGGCCACGGGCTCCCGCCGCATCCGGTCCTGTTCGTCAAGAATCCCGGCGCCGCCCAGAATCCCGGCGACCCGATCGAGTTGCCGCAGAAGCTCGCGAGCCAGTCGGTCGACTACGAGTGCGAGCTCGCGGTCGTGATCGGCAAGCGCTGCAAGAACGCGACCAAGGCCAACGCGCTCGACTTCGTCCTCGGCTACACCTGCGCCAACGACGTCTCCGCCCGCGACTGGCAGCGCAACGGCGGCGGCGGCCAGTGGTGCCAGGGCAAGAGCTTCGACACGT
>CALFNJ010000565.1 GCA_937902865.1 uncultured Opitutaceae bacterium | reverse complement strand
CTTCTGCTGGATCTCATACGCGTAGGTCACGTCCATATCGGCCTTTTCCGGTGTGCTCGCCTCGTACAGGCCCTTGGCCGACAGCGCCGTGCGGACATACTTCACCGCGGTCGCCTGATCGACATCCATCTGCTCATCCAGGGCGTTCTTGAACGGAGTCCAGCCCGGCGGCCGGTCCGCGGTGCTGTTTGCGAGACCCGCTTCATGCACGACGTATGAGACCGGAGCCGGCGCCCCGCGGCGCGCCTCCGCATCCACTTCCATTTTGTAGGCGTGGGCACAGCCGGAAAAGAGGAGCGCCGTGACGCCGAAAAGAGAAACCATGAGGCCAGGACGTTTCATAAGTTTCGAGGGGTTGAGTTGTGTGGAAAAGTCAGCGATGCCGCTGAATGATGCTTCACATTGACATTCGATAGGAGAGCCGGTTCCTTTGGCTTGTCAACCGAGGACCCCAACCCATGCCCACCAAAATCAATCTCCTGCAAGGCACCCTCGACATGCTGATCCTGCGCGTCCTGCGCGCTGGCGACATGCACGGCTGGGATATCGCCGATCGCATCCAGCTTCTCTCCAAGGATGTCCTCAGCGTCGGCGAGGGCTCGCTCTACCCCGCGCTTTTCCGACTGCAGGACCAGGGCTGGGTCGAGTCGGAATGGAGCCGCTCCGAAAATAACCGCCGGGCGAGATTTTACCGACTGACCAAAGCGGGCTGGAAGCAGCTGGAGGTCGAGGAAGCCAACTGGGACCGACTGACGACAGCCATTGCGGATGTGATGCGGTCCGCGTAAGTCCGCCATGCCGCTCGGGCGCAGACTCTGGCGTCGCCTCCGCGATGCCATCCAACGCCGCCGAGACGATGCGCGGATGGCGGAGGAAATGCGGCAGCATCTCGAGCATCGGATCGCACAAAATCTTCGCCAGGGCATGGACCGCCACGAGGCGCGGCGCGCGGCGGAACGCGCGTTCGGCCGAGCTGACTCGATCAAGGAAGAAATTCGCGACCTGCGGGATTCGTTGGGCCTGGAAAGCCTTCGGCGGGATCTTTCGTTCTCCCTCAGGTCACTGCGACGATCGCCGCTGCTCAGCCTGGGCGCGATCATCACGGTCGCGCTCTGCCTCGGGGCGAATGCGATCGCTTTTTCCGTGTTATACGGGCTGGTGCTAAAGCCCCTGCCCTTTGCCCGATCCGGCGAGCTCGTCGAAATCTATAACACCGAGCCGCCACCGGGACGCCCCAAGGTGCTGCCCAGCATCGGCCAGTACCTGGAGTTCAAACAGCAGGCGGATCGCTTCGAGAATTTCGCGCTCTATACCGAGAGCTCGGATACGCTCGGCCGGGGGGAACCTGACCCCATCCGCATTGGCGACGCCTGGACCAGCGGTGACTATTTCGACCTACTGGGAGTCCAGCCTCTGCTCGGACGGTTTTATGAGTACCCCGATCAGCTCCCCGGCCATGGCAACGTGGTCGTGCTCACGCAATCACTCTGGGAAACCCGCTACCACGCCGATCCGCACATCGTCGGCAAGACCATTGATCTCACCGGCGGCCCCTGCCGGGTGATCGGAGTCGCGCCCCGCGCGGTCGAAAGCCTCACTCGAACCGCGCAACTGTTTCGGCCGGGAATCTTTAGCCGCTTCGCCTCAGATCCCGAGACCCATAGGGTCGAACAGTCGGCGGCGACGCTCTATGCCCGGATCAGGCCGGGGATTACCCGGCAGGAAGCCCTCGCCCAATTGAATGCCCTGGAGCGGCAATTCTACGCCACGCTCGCTCCACCGCGGATGCGTGATTATGTCGCGCAAAACCCGACCGCGGTCGCCTTGGGAAGGATTCGGCCGGAGCAAAGCAAATCAATCAGGCCGGGTCTCGTGTTGCTGCAGGGCAGCGCCGTGGTCGTGCTCCTGCTGGGCTGCCTGAATATCGCCGGCCTCATGCTCGCCCGGCTCAACGCGCGGCGAACCGAGCTGGCCATTCGTCGGGCCTTGGGCGCGGGAATCCCCACGCTCATCCGCCAGCTCCTGATCGAAAATATCCTGCTCGTCGGCAGCGGCACATGCTTGAGCCTCATCCTCGCCCGGCTCGCCCTTCGCCTGATCAATCGCTCCACGAACCTCATCCTCCCCCAGGCACCGCCGATTTCCCCGGACAGTGTGATCATGGCTACGACCCTGCTGGCGTCGCTGGCTGTCGTCGCTCTCGCCGTCTCCTTGCCTGCCCTCCTCCTGCACCGCAGCGGCCGCCAGAGTCCGATCCAGGGCGGCGCGCCGGATTCGCTGCCGGGCCATGGCATCTTTCGTCTCAATCGCCTGCTCGTGACCGGTCATGTCGCCCTGACTCTCCTCCTACTGGCGGGAGCCGGCCTGCTCGTGCGCGATTTCGCCCGAGCAGACGCCCGCATCGCCGGCTTGGACGCCGCCCACCTCATCCACGCCCGCATCGCCTTCTATCAGAAGGGTCAGGGCGCCGCCGCCAACCGCGCGGCCGCCGAGGAGATTATCCATCGGTTTCGGGAAATCCCCGGAGTGACAGCCGTGGGTGCGATCTCGGCGTTTCCCACCAACGAGATCGCCAATCGCCCGTCGAACGTTCTCGTCCAGGGCGCCACTCTCGGCCCGCAGGAAACGGCTCCCACTGCTCTGACCCTCGGCGTCTCTGCCGATTTCTTTGCGACCATGGGGATGCATCTCGTCGAAGGTCGGAATTTCACCCCCGCCGACAATCTCCCGGAAGCCCGCCTCTCCGTGGTCATCGACCGGGATTTCGCGGAAAAATATTTTCACGGCCACAGCGCGGTCGGACAGTTCGCCTCGGTCCCCTATCCCGGCCGGAAGCCGGCAGAGATCC
>CALFNJ010000564.1 GCA_937902865.1 uncultured Opitutaceae bacterium | reverse complement strand
TTCCCTACACGACGCTCTTCCGATCTGCTCCTCGATTTCAAGGCTGCGGGGAATCCTTCGCGTTTGATGAACAACGCCGATTGGACCGCGCCGCTCAGCTACCTCGATTTCCTCCGCGACGTCGGAAAATATTTCTCCCTCAATGTCATGCTCGCGAAGGACTCGGTGAAGTCCCGCATGGAGGGCGACGCCGGCATCAGCTATACGGAGTTCAGCTACCAACTGCTTCAGGCGTTCGACTTCTGCCACCTGCGCGAAACCGCGAAGTGCGAGCTGCAGATCGGCGGCTCCGACCAGTGGGGCAACATCACCGCCGGCACCGATTTCATCCGCAAGAAGCTGGGCGTGCCGGCCTGGGGCTGGACGTTTCCGCTCATCACCAAGGCCGACGGCACCAAGTTCGGCAAAACCGAGGGCGGCGCCGTCTGGCTCGATCCGAAGAAGACGAGTCCCTACCGCTTCTACCAGTTCTTCGTGAACACCGAGGACGCAAAGGTCTCCGAGTACCTGAGGAAGTTCACCTTCCTCGGCCGGCCGGAAATCGAGGCGCTCGAGGCTGCCCATGCCGCGAATCCCGGCGCGCGCGAAGCCCACAAGGCCCTCGCGCGCGAGGTGACTCGCCTCGTCCACGGCCAGGCCGCGCTCGATGCCGCGCTGAAGGCGAGCGACATCCTTTTCGGCGGCCCGCTCGAAGGCGTGACCGAGGCGATTTTCCAGGACGTCGTCGGTGAGATCCCCACGAAGCAGCTCGAAAAGGCCAAGCTCGAGGGCGCCGGTTTTGCCATCACTGACCTTCTCGTTCACAGCGGTCTCTGTCCGTCCAAGGGACAGGCGCGCAAGGACGTCGAAGGCGGCGGCATTTATCTGAACAACGCGCGCGTCGCCGAGATCGCCCGCGCGGCCACCGTCTCCGATCTGCTCTTCGGCAAGTACCTCCTGCTGCGCAAGGGCAAGCGGACCTACGCGGTGATCGACGCCGTCTGACGCGGCGGAGTCTGAGCCACGCCGCGGCGTCGAATCCCGCGATCACCCGGGTGAATAATGGGGACGCGACCTCCCGGCCGCATTCCGAGTGTAGGGGCGTTCCTCGCGGACGCCCTCTTCGCGATCGCAAACCCGGGCGTCCGCAAGGAACGCCCCTACGCCATCCGCCCTGCTCTTCCCGACCGGTCTCTGGGCGCCCGGCGTCTCTGTGCGAAACCTTCCGAGTCCGAAGCCCTAGAAAAACATCGCCTCGGAAAGCGCGTTTTCCGGCGGCATGAGGCTGACCGAAGCGGGCAGCGTCGTTCGGCCGGTCCCGAAATCGGCTTCGAAAAAGGCCTGGCTCTTCGCGAGATCTCCTTTCCAGGAGAAGGCTTTCTTCCCGGCGTAGGTGAACTTGAGTTCGAACGAACCCGCGGTCCCGGCCGGCAACGGGGCGAGATCGAACTTGGCCTGATTCTTCCCGCACTGTCCCACCCGGTCGCGGAGCCAGTCGAGCAGGACGCGTCCCTCCGCCGCCACCGCCGGCGCGTGTTTCAGCGAAACGGACTGCAGGCCTTCGCAGATCGCATCCATCGGATAACGGCTGAGAAACTGCCCCAGCGACTGCCGCACCGGCAGCAGGCGGGCGTAAACGAGATCACGCACGGCGCCGGGATTCGGCCACGGATAGGTCATCGCGTCCGCCGGCGCGATCGCGCTGTCGATCAGCACGCGGCGCGCCCGGCTGAGCAGATACCGGTAATCGGCCAGCTTCTTGCTCTCGGAAAACCGGTGCGGCCAGTAGTACAGCGGCAAGTCGGTCGAGAGGCAGATGGACACCTGGTTCTCGAGGAACTCCCGCGCGGCGCGGGGATAACTCAGGATCACGAATTCCACGCAGCGTTTGTCGCTCTTCGATTTCCCGAGATAGCATTCGCCGTAGATCTTCGCGTGCATTTCCTTCACGCCTTCGTCGCGGCTCAGCGGACAGAGCACGACCACGCGGCTCGGATAACGCTGCGAGAAACGCACGGCGGTCTGAAACTGCTCCTTCGCATCCTCCGGCTTGGTGTTCATCCCAAGATGAAGGACGAAGTTCACCTGGGTCGCCTTGGCGTCATCCGCCTCCGGCGCCGCCCCGCCGCGCTTGGCCGTGTCGGCCCACATCGCCGCGAGGCTCTTGGAAATCGAATCAACCGGAACCTCGATGCCGGGCAGGGCGCTGAAAATGGAGGACATATGGAAGAAAGTAACAAGTATCAGGTAACAAGTACCAAGTAGGCGGTCAGGTCACAGGTGACGAGTGCCTGAAGTCAAAAGTATCCCTACAGAAGACGGCTGAAAACTTGGCACTTGTTCCTTGGTTCTTGTTACTTCCGCCGCCCGCCGCGGGCGGCGGGGTTAGGGCTGGCGCCACGCGTGCCCGTTCTTCGTCACCAGTTCCTCGGCGCTCTTGGGTCCCCAGGAACCGGCGGGATAGGTGTCCATGCCGTTCCGGCCGGCGGCGGCCCAGGACTGGAGAATGGGCGTGCAGATTCGCCATGACGCCTCGGTTTCGTCGCCGCGGATGAAGAGCGTGCCGTCGCCGATCATCGCATCGAGCACGAGGCGCTCATAAGCCTCCGGCGTGTTCGAGCCGAAGGTCGTCGCATAGCGGAAGCTCATCTTCACCGGCTGCGTGCGCGTTTCCAGGCCGGGGATCTTCGTGTTGAGGATCAGGCTGAGGCCTTCGTCGGGCTGGATCTGGAAGGACAGCGTATTGGCCGCGAGATCGAAGCGCGCGCCCTTCTCGGCGAAGAGCGTGCCGGGCGGACGCTTGAAATTGATCGCGATCTCGGAGACGCGGCGGGCCAGCCGCTTGCCGGAACGCAGGTAGAACGGCACGCCCTGCCAGCGCCAGTTGTGGATCGAAAGACGGAGCGCGGCGTAGGTCTCGGTCGCGGACTGCGGGTTGATGCCTTCCTCCTGCAGGTAACCGGGGACTGACTTCCCGCCGGTCATGCCGGCGACGTATTGCGCGCGGGCGACGTCGCCGCCCGGACCGAGCGCGAGCGGCTGGATGGCCTTGAGCAGCTTCACCTTCTCGTCGCGGATCGCCTCCGGATCGAGCGACACCGGCGGCTCCATCGCGGTGAGCGCGAGCAGCTGCATGGTGTGATTCTGGATCATGTCCCGGAGACATCCGCTCTGCTCGTAATAGCCGCCGCGGCTGCCCACCCCGCCCTCTTCCGCGACGGTGATCTGCACCGACGAGATGAAGTTGCGGTTCCAGAGCGGCTCGAAGATCGAGTTGGCGAACCGCTGCACCAGCAGGTCCTGCACGGTTTCCTTACCGAGATAGTGGTCGATGCGGTAAACCTGCGGCTCGTCGAGTACGCTGCGGATCGTGCCGTTGAGCGCCTGCGCCGACTCGAGATCCCGGCCAAAAGGTTTTTCGATGACGACCTTCGCCTGATGCGCCTGGCCGCGGTACTTCGCCGCGAGGCCGCTGGCGCCGAGGTTCTTCAAGATGGGCGCGAAGACGGAGGGCGGCGTGGAGATGTAGAAGAGCGGCTGGACCTCGCGGCCGACCTTTTTCTCGATCTCGGAAAGATGCTGCGCCAGGCGGTCGAACGCCGGCTTTTCGTCGTAACCGCCGGCCACGTAGCTGGTGTTCGGCGCGAGACGGCCCCAGATGTCCTGATTCAGTTCGCGGCGGGAAAACTCCTTGATCGCATCGCCGGCCATCTTGCGAAACTCGTCGTCGGGGATCGCCTTGCGGCCGAAGCCGACGAGGAAGAAGTCGGCCGGCAGGAGGTTGTCGTACGCAAGATTGTAGACCGCGGGGATCAGCTTGCGCGCGGTCAGGTCGCCCGAGGCGCCGAAGATCACGACCACCGTCGGCGTTGCGCGCGCGGGCCAGGCTTTCCAGGCGCAGGTCGGCGAACAGCACGGTCTCGATGTTCGGCGTGGAGTCGGCCGCGATGCCGTCGCGGGCGAACGGGAAGTCGCTGGGCGTGAGGATGCAGCTCTGGCCATACTGGATGTCGAAGTTGTTGACGCCGGGCAGGTTGCCCACGTTGCCGGACAGCACCACGTAGCACTGGTTCTCGATCGCCCGCGCCTGCGAACAGTAGCGCACGCGCAGGTAGCCCTCGCGCACGTCGGTGCAGAACGGCACGAACAGGATCAGCGCGCCCTGGTCGACCAGGTGCCGCGCCACTTCGGGAAACTCCGAGTCGTAGCAGATCATCACGCCGATCGGGCCGCAGTCGGTGAGCACGGTCGCCGCGCTGTCGCCACCGATGATGTTCCACACGTTGCGCTCGCTCGGCGTCGGGTGCAGCTTCTCGCGCTCGTGGATCGAGCCGTCGCGCAGGCACACGTAGCAGACGTTGTGGATGTCGCCGTTGGCCTGCTCGGTGGGGTGCGTGCCGCCGATGATGTTGATGTTGTAGTGGACGGCCAGACGGCTGAAGAGTTCCTTCACCTGCGGCGTGTAGTGGCTGAGCTTGCGGATCGAGTCCACCGGCGACAGCTCGGTGTTCTCGATCGACAGCAGCTGCAGCGTGATCAGCTCGGGGAAGGTGACGAAGTCGGCGCTGTAGTCGGCGGCGATGTCGGTGAAGTATTCGACCTGGGTGGCGAACTCCTCGAACGAGGTGATCCGCCGCTGCTGGTATTGCACCGAGGCCACGCGCACCGAATCGGGCAGCAGCCGCGCCGAGGTGATCGGCGGGATGTCCGGCTGGTCGAGCAGTTGCGGGTTGCGCCAGACCAGGTGCACGGCGTAGCCCAGCGACTCGTGATCGGACGGCACGTAGCCGCGCAGGACGCCGACCACCTCGAAATCGTTCGACAGCTGGAAGCTCAGCGTGAGGTCGCGCCGCTTGCCTTCCACCACCGCCTGCACGTAGGCCTCGGGGCTGCCGTAGCGCGCGAGGTTCTTCGCCAGGCCGGGGATGCGCCCGCCGAACACGATGCCGCGCAGCTTCAGGTCCATGCACAACCGCTTGCGCGCCTGGTACAGCCGCTGGCCGATGCGCATGCCGCGGTAGTCCGGATGCACCACCACTTCCATGCCGTACAGCCAGTTGCCGTCCGGCTTGTGCCGCGAGCCCATGCCGCCGCCGGTGATCTGCATCCAGGTATGCGGCGCCAGCGCGGTGGCCTCGTCGATGCGGAAGGTGGCGCAGTAGCCCACGATCACGCCTTCGTACTCGACCACGAACTGGCCTTCGGGGAAATGCGTCTGCTGCGAACGCAGCATCTCCACCGAGTGGCCCCATTCCTCCGAGTAGATCCGGGCGGTAAGGTCGGCGAGCTGGGGTACGTCGTCGAGGACTGCCTGTCGCAGCAGCAGCTTCGGGGTATTTTCGTGGGTCTTTTTGGCCATCGAACCATTATGCCTTGGGCGTAAGGCGCCAAAGTGAAGGTGACTCATTCGCCCGGTTACACTGCGCGGCATCGTCCACGGGAGTCGCCTGCATGAGCATCCACGCCGCCGTTCGGCAATTTCGGGCAGGCCAGCTATGGGGCGCCGATGGCTGGCACACCGACGCGATGCTGGCGGTGGGAGCCGATGGCCGTTTGTGCGAGACGGCCGATGATGCCGGCGAGGCGATCGGCCACTGGGTGCTGCCCGGCATGCCGAACCTGCATTCGCATGCCTTCCAGCGCGCGATGGCAGGCTTGGCAGAGCGGCGT
>CALFNJ010000563.1 GCA_937902865.1 uncultured Opitutaceae bacterium | reverse complement strand
AATTCCCGCTGTAAATCGAAGACGCGGAAATCGGCAGCACCTCCACGCGCTGCACGAGGCTGATCGGAATGAAATTCACGTCCGGCTGCTGCGACGCGGTTCCGCTGATCAGCACTTCCGGCAGGCGCCGGCCGTTCACGAGCACGACGGTTTCCGACGCGCCGTAGCCGCGCAGGTTGAGGTTGGTGCTGCCGGCCTGGAAGGTCCCGTGACTGTCGATGTCCAGACCGGGCCGCTGCTCCGGAGGATGCGTCGCCGCATCGCTATCGAGGACATTCCGCTGGATGAACTCGTTCAGGTTCACAACGCCGCTGCGCACGATCAGGTCGCGATCGTAGATCGCATACGGAAGCGCGTCATCCGCCGTGCGGCGCAGGTCGAGATTGCCGGTCACCGCCGTCGGACCCGGGATCGCCGGGCCGTGATCGAAGAGCTGCGAACGCGCCGATCGGCCTTCCACGACGAACGGCTCGAGGCGCGCGAGTTCGCCGGCGGGACGCATCACCTGCGTCTCGAGGGTCTCCGCGCGGCCCGCCTCGACGTGCGCGTCGGTGATTTGCAGTGGCTGGTAGCTGGGGCCAGTGGCCGTGAGCCGGTACGAGCCGGGACGCAGCGCGGCGAAGACGAAGTCGCCCCGCGCATTGGTCACCGCGGTGAGCGGCGGATCGGAAATGGTCACCTGCACGCCGCGCGCCGCCGTGCCATCCGGCGTCAGCAGTCGTCCTCGCAGCGAACCGGTCGGAGGCAGGATCGGCGTGACCACGAATTTTCCCCGCCCGTTGCTCCGCGCCGCGAATCCGGTGTCGCGCAGCAGATGGCCGAGCGCGTCCGTGGGTTCATAGCTCCCGATGACGGCGGTCGAGCTGACCTGGTGCAGCTCCGCGGAGGAAAACAGCAGTTCAACGCCCGCCTGGCGCGAAAACGCCAGCAGCGCGCTGTCCGCCCGTTGCGCGGGCACATTGAACTCCACCGGGGCGGTCCAGGCGCGCCCCGGCAGCAGGCCCAGGGCCAGCAGGAACAACATCCGGAGCGCGATTCGGTTCGGCCGCACGAGAGGGCTATGATCCGGTCTCCAGCAGCAGGCAACGCCCCGGTTCCTGTTCCCGGGGTGCTTTGGCGTTTGGCACTTGTCCCATGGAGTCTGCCACGGCTCGCGGCCGCGGCCCAATCCGCCTTCCGCCATCCGAGATCCGCCAGCGCATGGCTTGCCTTCAGCGCGGCTCCGCCAGGTCCACCCGGATGCCTGTTCCCCGCTCGTGCGTCGCCTTGACGCGCAGGGACTGCTCGATCCCGGCCAGAAATCCGTCGACGTCGTCGAGCGAGTAGAGCCCGCTCACCTGCAGTTCCGCCGCCGCGGCCGTGACGGTGAAATCGCCTTCCCGCCCTTGATAGTGGGCGAAACGGGCGAGCGCCTCGCGCAGCGGCACGTGATCGAAAACGATCTGGCCTTTGCGCCACGCCAGGGCGTCGCGCAATTCATCCGCCGAAAGTTTTTGGACCGCCACCGAGGTGCCGGCGATCAGCCGATCGCCCGCGTGCAGGGAAACCGGCGCGCCAGGAGCCACATCGGGGCGGACCAGCACGGAGCCTTCGACCACGGTCACCGCGAGGTCCGACGCCGCTTCGGAGTGCACGCCGAAAACCGTTCCGGTCACGCGGACCGACCCCGCCGGCGTTTCGATCATGAAGGGCCGCTTCGGATCCTTGCTGACGGTGAAAAACGCCTCGCCTCCGGCCAGCCGCACGTGCCGTTCAGCACCACCGATGTCGACCTGCAGACGCGTGCGCGCGTTGAGCTCCACCTGCGAGCCGTCGACCAGCGTGACCGAACGCCGCTCCGCCGCGGCCGTGACAAACACCTCCGACTGATGCCGCGGCCGGGCCAGCCAGACCAAGCCCGCGACCACCGCCGCGGCGGCCAGCGTCCAGCCCGCCGCACGACGCGGACTCCACAAAGTACGCATCGGCACGACGACCTCTGGAGCCGTTTCGCTTTCCTCGACCGCGCGCGTCCGCCCGGCCTGTTCAGCCTGTTCGGCGTGGGCCGCGCTTGCCTCCAATAGCGCAGGAAAGTGCTCCTCGAGATCGGCGGACAACTGCGTGTACTGGGACAACAACGTGCGATGAGCCGGATTTTCAGCGAGCCAGGTTTCCAGCTCCGCCAACTGGGCAGCGGTCAGCTCGGAACCATCGAGCCGCGCGGCCCAGAGCGCCGCCTGCTCTTCGGCCTCGGGATTGAAAGTGTGATCGGAAGCGTTCATCGGGAAGCCTCCCCGGGCGCCGCCGGCGGAGGAAAAGGGTGACGGGTCGGCTGGTCCGGCAGCGCCGCGCGCAGCAGCCGCAGAGCGCGCGCATGCTGCTTTTCCACCGTGCTGACGGCGATGCCGAGCCGCTCGGCGATTTCACGATGGGAAAGCATCTCGATCTTGCGCAGCAACAGCACCGCCCGGCAGCCCTCGGGCAGTTGCGCGATCGCCTGCTCGAGGAGGCGCAATTCCTGGCGCGCCATCACTTCCTGCGCGACGCCGGGACTGGAGGAAACGGCGGTGTCGGGCTTCAGCTCCTCCCGCGAGAACGGCGCGATGCTGCGGCGCTTCAGCCGATTGATCGCGAGCCGCCGGGCCGTGACGTAGAGCAGCGCCTCCGGTTTTTCCGCCGCCGTCTTCGTCATCACGGGATAAACGCGGAGATAGGCATCGTGCGCGACGTCCTGTGCCTCGGTGGAATTTCCGAGCAGCCGCGCCAGGTAGCGCCGCAGCGGCGTCAGGGTCGACCGGTAGAGCGCGGCGAAATCGCGGGGAGTCTCAGGGTCGTCGGACATCGGAAGGCAGGGCGCCGAAGCAGCCGAACTGGAATCTTCCGTGCCGGCAAAGGACAAAATCGACCATGAGGAACTCGGTTTCACGCTGCCCCTGATGACAACCGGGCCGCGCCAACCCGCCATTCGTGTCGGAAAATAGCGCCAGCCCGAGAGGAAGGCGCGAATCCCGCGATGGCAGGCGCCTGCCTAAGGCATTCATTCGCAGTTTGTAACCCCACCCGGTTTCCCCGTGTATGAGCAGGCAGAGGTACCCCCCATGCCGCCCCGCTTCCGTCCCGTTTTCCTGTTCGGCCTGACCGGCATGCTCGCAGGCTGCTCGATGCCCAAGGCCGCCTATCGTCAGGTCGACCATGAAACGCCCGCTTTCAAGGCGGCGGTGGCCCAGGAGACCGAGCATCAGCAGGCGGCTGGAAAATCGAAGGCGGCGGCGGAAAAAATCGCGACGAACAAGACCGACGCGCGCTTCGCCCAAAATGAAAAAGACCGGCGCCTCGCGCTCACCGCGCCGCTGATCCAGGCGATGGAGGCCCTCGAGAAACCGCGCGGCTGCTGGGCCTACACGGTGACCACCACGGTACGCCAGGACGGGCAGCTGACCCTGACTGATGTCGTGCGCTACGATCCTTTCCAGCCGGAGGAAAAAATCTGGACGCTCGTCAGCCGCAATGGCGCCGCTCCGGACGAGGTGACTCAAGCCGACTTTCGCGCTAAGCGATTGAAAGCCTGGCACAAGGACCTGGAGCGCCAGGCCAAGGCTAGGCTCACCGACAGCGAGCTCGTGCGATGGAACGCTCTCTCCACTCAGTTTGAAGCGCCCGTGACGACGCCCGACTCGGCGACGACGTTCACGTTTCACCGCGAGCCCGTGAAGATGCTTGGGCTCGCGGACATTCCGCCGTCCGACGAAACCTTCACGGTCGACCATGCCACGCTGGTGCGACGGACCTCGGCCTTCACGAATCCCGGCTCCGCCCTCGCTGGAACCATGACGATGGACTACGAGGACAGTGCTCTCGATTACGCCGTGATCGATCCCGCCGTGTCGCCCTTCGTCGTCAAACGCGTCGCTCATTGGCGCATCCGATTCCTGGGAAAAGACTCCGGCGCCATGGAGCGCGTGGAAGTCTACACCGACTATCACCGCGTGAAGTGCTACGACGACCGTTTCGAAACCAGGATCGGCACGCCCAACGTGATGGAGTTCGCCCCAAACTGATCGATCGGCGCGCAAAAGGTGGAGCGCGTTGACCCCAACACGCTGTTTGAGTCCTTCGACGATCTCACGCGGACGGAGGCTTCAACGCGTTGGGGTCAACGCGTTCCACCCTCAACCCGCCCCCGCAGAGCCCAAACGGACGGGCGGGCCGTCCGTCCCTACCTTCAGAAGTCCGATCTCTGCGCCTCCGCGCCTCTGCGCGAGACGGATCGAATTTCCGATTTCCTGATTTCCTGAGTTCCAGATAAAAAGCTTCCGCGATCGCTCAGTTCCCCAGCCACTGCTCGAATTTCTGCGCGTCCTCCGCCGTGTCGACGCCGATAGTGGGGTCTTCGGTGATGCCGACGAGGATATCGAGGCCGTTTTCCAGGACGCGGAGCTGCTCGAGCTTTTCGATCTGCTCGTAGCGGCCGGGCGGCAGCTTCGCGAATTTCTCCAGCAGTTCCGCGTGATAGGCGTAAAGCCCAAGGTGCTTGTGGCAGGGATTCGCCGCCAGCCAGGCGTCATCGACCTTGCCACCGAGATCACGCGCGAACGGAAGGAAAGAGCGTGAAAAATAAAGCGCGCGGCCGTCCGTGCGGATCACGACCTTCACCTGATTCGGGTTCTCGAAATCAACCGCGCGGTGAAACGGCGTCGCCAGCGTCGCCATCGGCACGGAGCCATCGATCAGCTTCGCCAGCGCCCGGATCTGCGCGGCCGTGACAAGCGGCTCGTCGGCCTGAATGTTGATCACTTTCTCGGCGCGGATCGTGCGGTTCGCCTCCGCCAGGCGGTCGGTGCCGCTGGCGTGCCGGGGGTTGGTCGCGATCACCTGAAACCCGGCGGCGGCGAGAGGGGCGCGCAGCAAATCGTCGTCCACGGCGAACCAAAGCGGGATCTCCGGGGTCTGGCTCGCGATGCGCTCGGCGACCCAGAGGACCAGCGGCTTGCCTTTGATGCGGTGCAACAACTTGCGCGGGAAGCGGGTGGACTCGAGCCGGCAGGGAACGACGATCGCAAGTTTGGGCATCGGCGGGCATGCTGCCGGCTGGTTTTTGGGTTGCAAGCCGGTCGGGAGGCCGGGATTTTGCCGGGTCGCTCGTCTCGCATTCGCATTCCATGGATAAAACCGACGCCACACCCGCCGGCCAGCAGCTCTCTCGTGAGCTGGTGGTACAGAACAAGATGGGCATTCACGCCCGTCCCGCGGCCATGATCGTGCGCATCACGAACAAGTTCAAAGCCGAGGTATTCGTCGAAAAGGACGAGGAGCAGGTCAACGGCAAGAGCATCATGGGTTTGATGATGCTCGCCGCCGGCCGCGGCTCGAAAGTGAAGTTCATCGCCACCGGCGACGACGCCGCCGCCATGCTGGCCGAACTGGAAGCGCTCTTCGCCCGCAAGTTCGACGAGGCTTAAGCGAACGAGCCGATCACCACGAAATACCCGAACCACACGAAAGGTAGAGCCGGTCTTTGACCGGCTCTTTTTTTGCCCACGGAACACACGGAATACACGGAAGAATTCCGAACCATTCAGATCAATCAGCTCCGGCTTCGGTGTATTCCGTGTGTTCCGTGGGCAAATTTCCGACGGCGTGAACGCATGGCTCTGCTTTCGTGTGGTTCGTGTTTTTCGTGGTGAACCTCAGATGCCGAAAAACTTTCGCGCGTTCGCCGTCGTGACCGCCGCCAGTTCCTCGTAACTGACGCCGAGGACTTCCTTCGCGGCAAACTCCGCCGTATGCCGCAGAAACGCCGGCTCGTTCGGTTTGCCGCGGTGCGGCGCCGGCGTGAGCCAGGGCGCATCGGTCTCGATCATCAGCCGCGCCAGGCCCTGGGCCTTCGCCGCCGCGCGGACGTTTTCCGCGTTCTTGTAGGTCAGGATGCCCGTGAACGAGCCGCGTCCGCCGCGCCGCGTGAGCTCGGCCATCTCGGCTTCGCCTTCGACAAAGCAGTGAAAAACGACGCGCGTCCAGTCGACGCCGCTCGCATCGATCAGCTCCACACACTCGCGGAATGCGCCGCGGGAATGGATCACCACCGGACAGCCGAGCCGCTGCGCAATCGCCAGCCCTTGCGCGAACGCTTCGCGCTGCCAGCCAAAGATTTTCTCCGCCTCCGCCGGTTCCTTCGGCAGATGAAAACGGTCGAGGCCGATCTCACCAAGCGCCGTCGGCCGCGGACTCGCCGACCAGAATGCCTCCACCTGCTCCAGCGCGGCCTGCCAGCCCGCATCGACCGAGCAGGGATGCAGTCCCACGCTGTAATGCACGAACCCCGGATGCTCCCGCGCGAGGTCGCGATACAGGCCCCAGTCGTCCGGCGCGGTGCCGATCGTGATCATGGCTTCGAGCCCGGCCGCGCGCGCGCGCTCCAGCACCGCCGGCAGCGTGCCGTCGCGGGCGGAGGAATCCAGATGCGTGTGCGTGTCGATGAGCCCCATGCAGCAAAGCGTCGAGGAAAACGAAACCCAACGTTCAACATCCAACGTTCAACATTCAACGTCCAACTCGGAAGCAAACCAGACTCCATTCCCCTCCCGAGGTCCGGACGTTGGATGTTGAACGTTGAACGTTGAATGTTGAACGTTGGATCTGCCGCGTCTCCAACGTTCCTGCCATGCGTCAGGCGCAGGTTCCCCACCCCACACCATATTAAATCCAGCCAACGTTCCTACTCCCCTGCCATGAAATCCCCTCTGTTTTGCCTCGTGACGCTGTTGATCGGCACGAGCCTCGCCTCGGCCCAGCCGGAAACCAGAAAAGCAACGGCCCCGGCCCCCGCCGCCGGCCGCGGTGGTGCCGGTGGCGCCGCTCGTCCCCAGGCCGCGCAGCGCGATCCGCTGACGCCGGGCTACGTGAAGGCCACCGAGCTGCCCGACGGCGACGTGCCGCCGATGGAGGCCGACGGCAATTTCATCATCGGCCCGACCCACAAGCCCGCGCCGGAAATGAGCCCGCTCGCCGACGAGTCGATGCGCGGCAAGGTCTACGAATTCTCGCTGGAGTCGACCGAGAGCAAATTCTACCCCGGCATCGCCCGCGATGAGCCCGCGCCGGGAGCGCCGCGCGGTGGCGGCGGCCCCGTCAGCAGCCATGCCCAACCTTACACCCGCAAGGTGAAGGTCTACGTGCCGAAGCAATACATGCCCGGCACGGAGGCGGCCGTGATGATCACCACCGATGGCGACGGCCGGGCCTACAACGTGCTCGATCATCTCATCCCGGAGAAGAAGCTGCCGATCATGGTCGTCGTCTCCATTCCGCCCGGCGGCCCGGATGGCCAGGGCGGTCAGCGCAACCTCGAGTACGACACGGTCTCCGGCAAATACAGCGACTTCGTCGAGACCGAGGTTCTCCCGATGGCGGAAAAGGTCGCCAACGTAAAGCTGACCAAGAATCCCGACGGCCGCGCCGTGATGGGCACCAGCTCCGGCGCCGCCGCCAGCATGACCATGGCGTGGTTCCACCCCGAGCGCTATCACCGCGTCCTCACGTTCTCGGGCACTTTCGTGAACCAGCAGTACCCGACCGATCCCGCGCTCCCGCACGGCGCCTGGCACTATCACGAGACCCTGATCCCCAACAGCCCCGTCAAGCCGCTCCGCATCTACATCGAGTGCGGCGACCGCGACAATATGGGCCGCAACGACGGTTTCCACGACTGGGTGCAGGCCAACGAGAACATGGCCAAGGTCCTCGCGGAAAAAGGCTATCACTACAAATTCGTCTTCGCCCGCGGCGCCGGCCACACCGACCGTCCCACGATCTCCCAGCTCTATCCCACCGCGCTGCAGTGGATCTGGCAGGGTTATCCGATCGCCGGAAAGTAAATCGACCGGGTTTAGTTTATCTGGAACTCAGGAAATCAGGAAAATTTCCCTTTCACGGTAGGGCGGGTCTCTGACCCGCCCTATTTTTTTGCGCCGGCCCGAAAGGCCGAAGATAGGGCGAGGCGTCCCCGCCGAGCCGCGGCTCACCAAACGGTCATCCCTCTCCCGTGCAGTCGGTCTGAATTTCTACCGGAGGAAGACCGAGGACAAACTGAGATCGGATTCCGAACCTCGGATCCCGTCCGGTCTTCCTCCTGTTAAAAAACGGATCGAGCTTGAAAGCCGACAGCGTCCAACCGGACGGGCGGGCCGCCCGTCCCTACCTTTTGCCGGAATCCGATCTCTGCGCCTCCGCGCCTCTGCGCGAGACGGATCGAATTTCCGATTTCCTGAGTTCCTGAGTTCCAGATAAAGCATCCCCGATCCCATTCACACGCGGTAGAGCGTGCCGTAGCGCTCTCGCAGATAACGCAGCAACGCTCGCGGCGACAGCTCTTCACCGGTGACTTTGCGCACGAGTGCGAGCAGGTCGTAGCGCCGGCCCTCGGCGTGCACGTGCGTCCGCAGCCAGCCGAGCAGGCGCGAGAAATCCCCGCGGGCGAAATCCTCCTCGAGCTGCGGCAGCGCCGCCTGCGCGGCATACCAGAGCTGCGCCGCCATCATGTTGCCCAGACAATAGCTTGGAAAATAGCCAAAGGCGCCGCCCGACCAGTGCACGTCCTGCAGCACGCCTTCGGTGTCGGTCGCGGGTTCGAGCCCGACCAGTTCGCGCGAAGCTTCCCGCCACGCCGCCGGCAGATCCTTCACCGCGAGTTCGCCCGAGAAAAGTTTCTTCTCCAGTTCGAAGCGCAGGATGATGTGCAGGTTGTAGGTGACTTCGTCGGCATCGACGCGGATCAGGGTCGGCACCACCGCATTGATCGCGAGGTAGAGATCCTCCGAGGACAGCGCCGCCGTCTGCGCCGAAAACTGCGCGCGGAACTTCGGCTCGAAAAATTTCCAGAAAGCCCGGCCGCGTGCGACCTGGTTTTCCCAGAGCCGGCTCTGCGACTCATGCACGCCCATGCCGGCGTGCATCCCCAGCGCCGTGCCCGCGTCGGCCACCGGCAGGCCCTGCTCGTAGAGGCCGTGGCCGGTCTCGTGGATCGAGCTGAAGAGCGCGTCGAGCGGCTCGTCGACCGTGAAGCGCGTCGTCATCCGCGTGTCCGAGCCTGTGCCCGAACAGAAGGGATGCACGGCCACGTCGATGCGTCCGCGACGGTAGTCGAAGCCCAACCGCTCCGTCACTTCCCGGAGGAAAAGCCGCTGCCCATCGACCGGAAAGCCGCGGAAGATTCCCGTCGGCGGCTTCACCGGCGACGCCAGCACGCTGCGCACGAACGGCACGAGTTCGCGCTTTAGTTCGGCGAACAGCCGGCCCACCGCGTCCCCCGTCAGACCCGGATCGTTCTGGTCGATGAAATAATCATACGGTGCCGCCGCCTTGCCCAGGTAACCCGCCTCGCGTTTCGCCAGCGCGAGATGCTTTTCCAAAAACGGGGCATAGCTCGCGAAATCGTTCTTCGCCCGCGCTGCGGTCCAGGCGTGATAGGCCCGGCTGCTGTGCTCGGCCTTCTCCCGGACGAACTCCGCCGGCAGCTTCGTCACGCGATCGTAATCGCGCCGCGCCTGGCGCACCACCACCCGCTCGCCGTCGGCCGGCGCCGGCTTCGTCTCCAGTTCACGCAGCAACTCGCCGTTCCGCGCCTCCGCGCTCAGCGCGTGGCCCATCTCCGCCAGCAGCGCCAGCTGGTTCGCCCGCTGGTCCGCGCTGCCCGGCGGCAGGTTCACCTGCTCGTCCCATCCCAGCAGATCGCCCACCGTGGAAAACAGATGCGTCCGCTGCAACCGCGCCACCAACTCAGCATAAGCCGGAGAACTCATAGTCCCCCGAAGCAAATCCGCCTTCATCCTCCGCGCAAGCGAGCGCTCGAAGGTAGGGGCGTTCTCTATGGACGCCCGGTTTGAGATCGCCGAAGCGGGCGTCCATGAAGAACGCCCCTACACTAAATCCTCAGCCGAACGGCGGGACTTCACTCATCAGATTGACGTGGCCGCCGCTCGCGCGCGCCTCGATGACGACGCCGCCGGCATTGAGCCGGCCGCTGAGCGCATGCCGGCCCTGGCCGCCGGACTCGGTGACGAGCGGGAGCACCTGCCGGCCCACCGGGAGCAGGCGAACCTGGCCCCAGACCGACGAGGCGGACAAATCGACGTTCGCCGCGGGATCGATCTTCAAATTCACGTCGCCGCCCGCGGCCTTGATCGAGGCCTTGCCGACAAAAGTCTTGGGAATGCCCACGGTAATCTCGCCACCGTCCGCCTTGGCCTCCAGTCCGCCGCTGACGGACAGCAATTCGATGTCGCCGTTGGTCGCGGTCACCTTGGCCATCCCGCCGATCGGACCGGTCCGAATGATGCCGCGCGTCGTGGTCAGATCCACGTCGCCGGTGCACGCCGAAACGATGATGTCGCCGCGGCCGTTCTGCACGGTGAGCGCGCCGTCCACGTGACGGCAGAACACCAGGCCCGCCTCGGTCTTCGCGCGGACGGTGCCGTTGATGTCGCCGACCCGGATGCTGCCGTCATCGACGCTGAGATTGAGCGAGCTGACACGCGGGACCGTGATCGTGATGTTGAGCTCGAGCTGCGCGCCCTCCTGCCAGAAAAAGCGCACGCCGGTCTCGGACCGGTTGGTGGCCTTGAGCGTGAACGTGTTGCCCTCCTGGGCCCAGTCGAGCTGCAGGGCTGCCAGCGCGCGATCCGCCGCCCCGGTCTGCTCCAGCGCGCTGTTGGCGGTGACCTTCACGCGGACGACATCCTCCTCCGAGGACTCGACCGAGACAGAGCCTCGGTAGGCCGAAACGCGCACCGTCGGCGGGCCGCTCAGGGCGAAGGTCCGCTCCTCCGTGCGCTCGCGCGCCAGGCCGGCCGAAGCCGACAGCAGGGCGAACAGGGAGAAAAGGATCACGCGGATGGGCATGACCCCAACGTGTATCGCTTCCCCGTGACGCGCAAGGGACGCCGCCATGAACTATTACCCACCCGCGCTACGTAATGGCCGCAGCCGAAATCCGAACAGGGAACTCAGAAATCAGGAAGAAGCCCCAAGCCTTTCACCACGGAGACACAGAGGCACGGAGGAACCGGGAATCGCATAGAGGGCTGCGATCACTCTCCGTGCCTCTGTGCCTCTGTGGTAAAATGGCTTGGAGGTTCGACGGATCGACCTCTTCGCCATGCGCTAGACCTTGGCGCTGTTGTCGCTCTTGAAGTGCGCGTGCGACCGGCGCTGGGCGTGGGCCCGCTGCGCCGAGTCCTTCGCGATGTCGCGGCTCTCGATCAGAAACCTCGGATTTTCCGTGGTTTCGGCGGCCGTCGCGAGCGCGGCCATGCAGAGCATCGTTTCCGCCTTCGCCTCGAGGCGGCCGGCGGGAAAACGCGCGTACGCCGCCAGCCAGAGGACCGTGTTGCGCAAAGGATCGGGCGCGGTGGAGGAAGATGAGGAGAAACGAGCGCTCATGCGAAATTCAGTGTTCAGCCCGGAGGTCAGCCCTGCAATGCCGCGGTCCACGCCGCCTCGTTGAAACCCACCAGGCCCACTTTGGGCCCCAGCAGGAAGGGCCGCTTCACCAGGTTGCCGTTGCCCGCGAGCAGACCGAGGGCCTCAGTCTCGCCGGCCTTCGTCTTTTCCAGCGCGGCAAGTCGGTCGCCGAGCTGCTGCTCGCGATAATCCCGCCCCGAGGTGTTGAACAGCCGCCGCAATTCGCCGCCCTGCGCCGCCAGCATGGCGCGCAATTCCGCCGGGGTCGGAGGCGTTTCCCGGATCGGATGCTCGGTGAACGCGAGATCGTGCGCGCGCATCCATTTCACCGCCCGCCGGCACGTGTCGCAGTTCGCATAGGTATAGACTTTCAGCACCGGACCAGCGTCACGGCTCCTCCGTGGCGAGGCAAGCGCGGCGGCCAACTCGCTTTGCGCCCGCGCCTGTTCCAAATGTAGGGGCGTCCCTTGGGACGCCCGTCAAGAGCGGCCAAAAAAAAGAGCGTCCATAAAGAACGCCCCTACTTGGGAATCGATCCGCCTCCGCCAACTCAGCCGAGTTTTTTACCGCTGTCCTCGACGCTGCCGGTGACCATCGCCGTCTCGGCCTGCGACACGGCGTCGGCGTAGAGAGCGAAATCGGCCGATACCGCCGAGCGGGCCAGGCTCCAGTCCTGCTCAGAGGCGGACCGGGCGGCCTGCAGGCTCTGCTGCAGGTGCTGCTCGGCCTCCTCCGCTCCGCGCAACGCGGAGTTGAACGCGTCCTGCGCGTTGTCACTGCGCAAGGTCGTCCGCTGGCTGGCCAGGACCGCCAGGGCGCGACGCGACGCGTCGATCCGCGTGGCGAGGTCGCTGACAGATTTTTCCCGCTGATCGAATTTCCAAATCTGGATGGTGCTCACCGTGATCGCGGCGTCGAGCGACGTGGCGATCGGGCCGCGCCGCGGGGACACCTCCGCCGCAGCGGTGACGGGAGCCCGGCGAAAATCGGCATCCGTGAACTGCAGTCGCAAGGGCTCGCTGCGCTCGCTTACGGCAATCGCCGTCGCACCGAGTTCGAGTTCCTCAGGCGCGAAACTCATGGACTTCACCCGTGGTGCCGCGAGCCGTGCCGCCTGAACGGGCAGCGTCCACATCGCGGCGGCCGCCGCGCTCGTGAAAAGCAGCGTCATCGCCCTGCCACGTCCGCTGCGGGCGGGATGGCCGCCCTGGCTCGGAAGATTGATTTTCGCGTTCACGTTCATCGACCTGATCCGGGCGCCCGGGCCGACCCAGGCGTTTCCGGAGCGGAAAAAATTATCGGATGGAAGCCTTGGCGCCGGCGTCCGCCGCCGCTTCGGCGTTCGCGACCGCCGTGGCATACACGGCATAGTCATTCGCCAGCGCACCGCGCACTTCAGCCCAGTTGCTGGCGGTCGCCGTCTGCGCCTCGCGCAGGCTCGAGCGGACGGTCTGCTCCTTGGCTTTCACATCGCGGTCAGCGGCGTCAAAATGAGCGCGGCCTTCCGCGTCGAGCTGCTGCGAGGATTTCCGCAGTGAATCCATCGCGGTGGCGCTCGCATCGAGCCGCGTCTTGAGATCGGCGAACAGCGCGGTGCGGTTGTCGAGCGTGAGGGCGTTGATCGCGTGCGTCGTCTCTCCGGCCTTGAGCGAGGCGGAGGCGCCCGTTGCGGCCAGCGGAGCAACCGACAGCTTGGCATCGCCCGTGACCCGGGTGCCGGTGTCGGCACCGACGCTCGCGGAGGCCGAGGTCCCCGTCTGAGTCTGGCGCGAGATCCGATCGGCGCTGGCGGCCGCATCAGCGCCCACCGTCGCCTCACTCGACACCGATGGCGCCGGTGAAGGCACGCGCGGCATTTCCGGGGGATTGATCGCGCCGCTGGCGGCGCCAGCGGCTCCGCCTGCGAGACCGGCCGCGCGAACTGAAACTCCGGCTCCAGCCGCGAGGAGAACGCAGCCAACAAGCAGGGCGGAAGTGGCGGGATGAAGAAAAGCGTGGGTTTTCATGGCAGATCCTTTCGTCTGGAAGAGAGACAAGTCGCGCCGCAAAGCGGCTGGATGCGGGCCATGGTAGCGTCGCCGAAGGCATTGTTTCCGAAAAAGT
>CALFNJ010000562.1 GCA_937902865.1 uncultured Opitutaceae bacterium | reverse complement strand
GAGCAGGTTGGCCGGAAGCGGGTGGGCGGCGACTGCGGCGGTGCGTGGCGTGGGCTTGCGCGCTGTCTGCGTCGGGCGCGTGGCGGAAACAGGCAGGGGAGGAGGCCGGCCGGGAGTGAAGGGCTGGAAATTCCAGAGCAGACTGCTGCTCTGGGCCAGCCAGACCAGCAGCACCACGGCGAGCAGGCAGGCTCCGAACAAAGGAATGAGATGGGAGGGCCGCTCTTTCATGCCGCGAGACGAGGAATGCGTGAACAGGAATGGCGCGGACGGAGGCCGAACGCGATATCCTTAGGACGGGCGCCTGCGAGGAAGGTTTCCTCGGTTCTTTCACCCGCGCGCATCCCGCATTCGCTCGGATAACCCTCCGGATGTAGGGGCGTCCCTTGGGACGCCCGTCCGCGCCGCCACCCAAAGGACGCGAGCGTCCATGAAAGTGGTCCGTGAACCAAAGTAGGGCGGGTCTCCGACCCGCCCGCCGTTCGACTCATTCCGCGCTCGGCCAAAAAACACAATCGGCCTCCGACCGCGGGTCAACGTCTCCGGACAGGTCACAGACCCGCCCACGACCGAAAACGAGGCTCGCGAGCCGGAGCGAAACGCGCCAAACGTGATGCCGTGTGCGCTACCCCGCAGCCCTGGTCCCGGCCGCTTTCGGCCGGGAAAAACTTGGCGATGACAACTCGGCTTGGTCTGGCGCTGTTCGCCGCCGGTCTCGGCTCCCTGGCCGCCACCGCGCGTGCCGCTGAGAAGGAGGCGGTTTGGCGGGTGGGCGACGCCGGGATGCAGGCGCAATGGCATCCCGAGGTGATCGGGGCGCCGACAGCGGTCGAGGAGCCCGCGGTGGGCCGCGTGATGCGGTTCGACGGACGCGCGGATGCGTTCCTGCTTCCCGCCATTCCTTTCTCCGGTTGGAGCACCTTCACGATCCAGGTGCTGTTCAAGCCCGCTGGGGGCGGCCCGCAGGCGCAGCGGTTTTTCCATGCCGAGGATACGAAGGGCAGCCGCGTCATGATCGAGACGCGGGTGACGCCCGATAACCACTGGTACCTCGACACCTTCATGCTTTCCGGCACCAGCCAGCGCGCGATGATCGACGAGACCAAACAGCATCCGACGGATCGCTGGTTCTGGGTGGCGCTCCGCTACGACGGCAAGCAGATGACCTCGTTTGTCGACGGCGTGAAAGAGCTCGAGGGCCCAGTCACCTTCGCGCCGATGGCAGAGGGCAAACTTTCGCTTGGCGTGCGCCAGAACCGGGTCTTCTGGTTCAAGGGCGAGGTGAAGGAGCTTCGCTTCACGCCCGAAGCGCTCGCTCCTGACAAGCTCCAGTCGAGCGCCGCCCGCTGACTGTGGTGCGGCCGCCCGGACGAGTCGCGTGCGCGGATGGTGTGAACTTTGGAACACGGAGGGCGCGGAGGGGAAGGAAGGGCACGGATCAATCTCAAACTCGGATTGCCCGCGTCCGCGCTTCCCCTCCGCGTCCTCCGTGTTAAAACGAATTCAGAAGCAAAGGAACCGGGCTTTTTCGTGGCTTCCTGGCTTCTGAATTATCCTGATCGGTTTCTGTCGTCCGATCGTTCTCCTCCGTGGGAGATATCGCATCTTTTTCCGAACCAAAAAGGGTTGTCTCGGTCCCTTGGTCCCACAACAACCGCGTTCTCCCCATGAAAACTACCCTTCTGGTCTCCGGATTCCTTCTGCTCGCTGGCACCGCTTTCGCCCAGCCCGCCGCCCCCGCGGCTCCGGCCACGCCGCCGCGGCCCGGCCTCACGCTCACCACGGACGCTTTCCCGGACGGCGGCATCATTCCGCCGAAGTACACGCAGCTGTCGGCCAATCCGGTTTCGCCGAAACTCGAGTGGACGAACGTGCCCGACAATATCGTCAGCTTTGTGCTGATCATGCACGACCCGGACACGGCGCCGCAGCGCAAGGTCGAGGACATCCTCCACTGGATGACCTTCAACATCCCCGGCACCGCCCGCTCGCTGCCCGAGGGCGTGCCCTCCACGGCCACGCTTCCCGATGGCACCGTCCAGGCGAAGAGCTTCCGCGGCGCCGTGGGTTACATGGGTCCGGGCGCCGGCGCGCAGGGCCCGTATCACCACTACACCTGGGAGCTCTACGCGCTCGACATCAAGCTGGATCTGACGCCCGACGCAACGCGCGCTGACGTGCTCAAGGACATGGACGGCCACGTCGTCGCCAAGGCCGCGATGCACGGCCGCTTCCACCGCTGAGTGCGGCGCGGCGGCGAGTCGTTCGTTGGAACTCAGGAATCGAAACGTGGGTCGTGAACAGCTGTCATCCGGTTTCCCTAAATTCCTGAGTTCCAGATTACCCCCTGACCCTATGAAACTCTCTCGTCTCTTCGTCTTCGCGGCCGCGGTGGCCTTCGCTGTCACGCCGGCCCTCAAGGCCGATTCGATCGTGCTCGGGGGAGGCTGCTTCTGGTGTCTCGACGCCGCCTACAAGCTGTTGCCGGGCGTGACCCATGTCACCTGCGGCTACGCGGGCGGTACGGTGGCGAACCCGAGCTACGAGGAAGTCTGCACCGGTGAAACCGGCCACGCCGAAGTCGTGAAGATCGATTACGATCCCGCGCTGGTCAGCCTCGCGCGGGTGCTGACCTATTTCTGGGACGTGCACAATCCCGTGCAGATCGGCGGCCAGGGCCACGACATGGGGCCGCAGTACCGGTCGATCATCCTGTACGCGAGCCCAGCACAGAAGGACAACGCCGAGAAATCACGGGCACTGGCGCAGAAGCGCTATGAGCAGCCCATCACGACGGAGATCGTTCCCCTCAAGGATTTCTGGCCCGCCGAGGAATACCACCAGGACTACTTCAAGAAGAACCCGACCCGCGCCTACTGCGCCCTCGTGATCCGCCCGAAGGTGGATCACCTCAAGCTTCTCCTGCAGGAAGAAAAGTCACAGGTCCCAAGTACCAAGTAACAAGGTAATCAGCTTGGAGGCTGATTCCCATTTGGAATTTGGCCTTTTGGCGTTTGGGTTTTCCGCCTGCCGTGGCTGTTACTTGTTCCCTGGCTCTTGTTACTTCCATCTCCGGGCTTAGAAGCCCGGGAATGGTTTTGCCCTCTGGCAGAGCTGCAGCGGCACGCCCCACGGATCGCGCATCATGACGAGGATCGTGCCGTCGGGAAAAGCGTCCTCGAGAAAAGTGGACGCGCCGGCCTTTTCGAGCCGCTGGCGCTCGGTCTTGGCGTCGAGGGTGTAGACCGCGAAGTGGAAGTTCAGCGGATGGATGTCCGGATAGTTCGGGATCGC
>CALFNJ010000561.1 GCA_937902865.1 uncultured Opitutaceae bacterium | reverse complement strand
CGGGCCGCACGTCCCTGCCTTGTCACACCTTGCGGTGGATGATCTGGGGCGCCGCTTCCATCTGCCCGCGGGTGACACCGAGCTGATTCAGGAGCTTGAACTCGCGCCAGAGATCGGCGCCGGAGATTTTTCCGAGGAGAAGTTCGCGATACCGGAGAAGCGTCCGGGTGACTTCGTCGGGGCTCTCGTGGATGAATTCCACGCGGAAATGACGCGCGCCGAGTTCCAGGAAGCGAGCCACGTACTCCGCTCCCGTCTGGGCGCGATTGTTATAGACGGTGTTGCGGCAGCCGGCATCCGCGCGCAGCGGCAGCTCGGCTCCGACCCGGTCGCGCAGCGCGACGCGGTGCTTGTCGCACGGCCGGCCGCAATCGCGATAGTCGCGTCCGCTGGAGAGGAAGGCACAGAACACGCAGTGCTCCATGTGAAACATCGGCATGTGCTGGTGAATCGTCAGGTCGAGCTGCGCGCCGGGAGCGCCCTGCAGCAGCCCCTCGAGCTGTGCGACATTCAGATCGTAACTCGCGGTCACGCGTTCCAGCCCTTGATGATTCAGGAAGTAATCGGCGCTCCAGGGATTGGCGACGTTGAGCGAAAAATCCCCGCGCCGGCGTTCGCCGGCGAAGAACGCGAGATGGTCGTAGTTGCGCACCAGATAGCCGTCGGCTTCGCACGAGCGCACCTGGCGGAGAATCCATTCCTCGCCCGGCTTGAAGATGCGCGGCGGCGCGACCCAGATGCTCGACGCGGCGCCGGCAGCGGGAGCGGCGGGCTGGGCGGCCTGGAGTTCGCGGAAGCGCGCGACGGCGTCGCGGTAGTGTTTCGGATTTTCGAACTCGCAATAAATCGTGCGCACGCCGGCGGCCCAGGCGGCATCGAGCTGCTCGAGTGCGCGGATCACCGCGATGATCTCCGGCTCTGTCTTCGCGGTCCCGGCGGAGGAAAATGTCGGCGCGGTGGGCGGCTGAGGCCGCAGGGTCCAGCGCCTCGGCTGCGTGCGCAACGCGTCGAGCGCGGCGGCCGCCTCGCGGCGCAGGCGATTGAGTTCGCTGACCGGGAGGATGAGCTCACCTTCGAGCAGAACCTTCAGGTCGCCGAGCTGGAACGGCGTTCCGCCCAAGCGGCCGAGCTGCTCCCGCAGACGTTCGGCGGTGAGCGGTTGGCGGGCGGCCGAGGCGAGCGAAACTTGCGACGTCAGCTTCACGACGTGCCCCTCGCCGTCGTTTGCGATCAGCGTGAGCGGGGCGCCGGCATGGCCATGAACTTCGAGGGAAATCGGCCGCTGAAAACGGATCTGTTCGCCGTCGAACGTCGACCGCACCTCGCGGTCGAGCGCGGGGTCGTTGGTCTTCCATACGAGTTGGCCGGCGCGCACGCGTCGCCAGTCGATGTCGCCGTGACCGAAGCGCAGCGTGGATTCGGAGCCGGGAGCTGAGCCTGCCTCGACTTGGTAAACGCGCCCGCCTTCCTCCCGTTCCTCGGGCCGGCCGGCGTCGAAGACCACGCCGTCGCCCGGCTTGAGCGGAGCGGACAGGACGAGCGAAACGCTTTCACCGGTCACGCGTGCCACTTCGCCAAGAAACACGCCGCGTTTTGTGCCGAAGCGGGCGTGCGCGAGCTCCTGATTGTTGATGCCGCGGAACCAGCCCGGGTACAGCCCGCGTGAGAAGCTCATTTCCAATTCGTAGCGCGCGGCGGAATCAGCCTGGACGCCCGCGATCGGCGGGGTCGTGACCCCCGCGGCGGCCATGGCGCGGTCCAGCGCCTGCCGATAGACGCGCGTGACGCTGGCGACGTATTGCGGCGATTTCAGGCGTCCCTCGATTTTGAGCGAAGCCACGCCGGCGCGGACCAGTTCCGGCAGGACCTCGAGTCCGGCGAGATCCTGCGGGCTCAGCAGATAGCGGCGATCCCCGAGCGGGACCTGGCGTCCGTCCGCGATCAGATCGTAGGGCAGGCGGCAGGCCTGCGCGCACTCGCCGCGGTTGGCCGAACGGCCGCCGAGTGACTCACTGGTGAGGCACTGGCCAGAGTAGGCGACACAGAGTGCGCCGTGGACGAACACCTCGAGCGGCAGCGCCGCGCCTGCGGTGCCGCCGCCCACCTGCTGCGCCGCCTGGGCCTCCTGGATGCGCGTGATTTCGGCGATGGAGTTTTCCCGCGCGAGCACGACCAGCTGCGCGCCGAGCTCGCGGGCGAAGGCGACGCCGGCGGCGCTCGTGATCGTCATCTGCGTCGAGCAGTGGATGGGAAAATCCGGCGAAAGCGCGCGGATCAGCCGGCAGACGCCGATGTCCTGGACGATCGCGGCATCCACGCCCGCGGCGATGATCGTGCGGAGATAGTCCGCGGCATCGGCGAGTTCCGGAGTAAAAACCAGCGTGTTGAACGTGACGTAGCCGCGCACACCGCGGCGGTGCAGGAATTCCATCAGCGCGGGCAAATCGGCCTGGGTGAAATTCTTGGCCCTCATCCGCGCGTTGAAACGCTCGAGCCCAAAGTAAACGGCGTCGGCCCCATTCTCGATCGCGGCCCGCACGCACTCCCAGTCGCCGGCAGGCGCGAGCAGCTCCGGCCGCACCGGCCGGCCCGGACGGGCGGCGGTGTCCGAAGCAGGCGCGAGGGCGACGGTGTCCGACATGGGCCTACCGGTATGCGTCCCGGCCGAGGCAGCAACTTGTTTATCTGGAACTCAGGAAATCAGGAACAGGAGCGTGACGTCTCGCGCAGAGGCGCGGAGGCGCAGAGGTCGAACGGGATCAGGTTGCCGGACGTTCATTCGCCTGAAGGTGGGGCGCGTTATCCTTAACGCGCCGAAACGATCGCCCGCGTTTGGGTCCCGAATGAGCAAAACGGCACGTTAGGGATAACGCGCCCCACCTTCTCTCCGCGCACGCATTGAGCCCTCCGTTCGTGATTTCCTGAGTTCCAGATAAATAAAAATTCCCGGTCACGGCTGGGGAGCGCCGATTCGGAAATTTGCACGATCGAGCTGAAAAAGGCGCGGAACTTTCACGAGCACGGGCGTCTATCCCGCCTTATGATGAAAAAATCCTTCCTTTGTCTTGCTCTGATTCTTGGTCCGGCGTCGTTGCTGACGGCCGCGGAGACGGTGTCGAGTCCCGCGCAGTCGGCTTACGATCAGGCGGTCCAAAGTTACATCGACGCGGCCACCACCGAGATGACGGCGATCCGCGGTCAGGCTGACGGCATCATGGGTCCGACCCCGGAGGCCGCGGTGAAGCAACGCTTTGCGAAAGTGTACAGCCAGCTCGACGAATGCGACAAACTGCTGGCAGAGCTGAAGAAGGCCGGACCGGCCGATTTCGACAAGATCAAGGCCCGCTTCGAGCAGGCCCGGACGGCTGCGGTCAAGTCACTCGACACCGCGACCAAGGGCTGAGTTCTAATCAGAAAACGGGAGACGGGAGACCGGCAGGTTTTCTCGTTTTGCGTTTCAGCGCCCTGATGCGAAATCTCTCGACGATCGAGGCCTGAGTTCAGGCGAGCGTAGGCGGCTCGGCGGCTGCCGCCGTGACCGCCGCCGCGGGCCGCTTGAGAAAGGCGGCGGCGACCAGCGAGATGATCGTGCCCCAGAAAATGGAGCCGATGAAGGCGAAGAGCATCAGGATCATGGGCTGCATGATGAACCGGATGCCCTTTTCCGCCTTATCCAGCTGGTCGCTGTTCATTCCCTTGGCCGCCATTTGATCGAGCTGGGCCTGGACCAGCAGGTCGCGAAAGCCGGGGTTGATGATCTGGAAATAAAACCAGTTGGTGGCGATGCCGATGACGGCGGCGACGAGCGAGACCATGACTCCGGCGCCGAGCGCGCGGCCATAGCTGAATTCCTTCTCCGCCGGCGTTTCCGCGCGCTGGCCCTTGATGCCGAGGACGGTGCAAGTGATCCCGATCGCGAGCAGCCCGACGTTGCCGATCAATTGGGCCTGCGTGAGTTTCGCCGCGTCGCTATGGTAGCCGAGAAAATAGAGCGCCAGAGTGAGAAACGCGGAAGCGAGTGCCAGCGCGATGCCGTAAACAACGGGGGGTTTCATGGCGGGGACCTTAGCGGTGGAGCGTGGGAAAAAGCAATTTCTCCCCAAAAGGCGTCTCACAATGCATTTCGGAATTTCACCACAGAGACACGGAGGCACGGAGAAAACGTCCAGCGTACCCGGTGAAAACAACGGATCGGGCTCCGTGTGCTCCGTGTCTCTGTGCGAAACCGGATCGAGACGCGTCGGTGAAATTCCGATCGTCCGCCCTGGCTGCAATCCCGCTGCTCAACGCAGCATCTGCCGCACGAGCCGGTCGTCGCCGTCGTTCGGCGCCGGCGTGAGGTGCAGCGCGGCACAGAGGAGATTGTAGACGTGGACGTTTTCCACCGGATCGACGACCCGTCCGTCGGATTTGAAGGAGGGACCGTGGGCGATGAGGATGCCGCGCATCGAGGTGAAGGCGGGATCGTAGCCGTGGTCGCCCTTGCTGAACCGGCCGAGATAGCTGTCGAGGCGTGCCTGGGTGTAGATCTCCCAGCCTTCCTCCGGGACAATCCAGATCGGCGGGTTGCGCGGGTTGTTGCCATCGACATGAAAGCGCGCCGGCAGGTCTTCGACTCGCCAGGCTTTCGCGTGCGGCAGGGACGCCAGGGTCTTGAGCAGCGCGGCGACGTCGCCGGAACGAGGCCGCAGTCCGCACACCGGGCCGTCGAAATCGATCTGCACCGTGGCGGGATCGAGGTAGCGGTTGAGTAACACCACGCGTTCGGGACTGACGGACGTCATGCCGTGATCGGACACCACGACCAGATTCACGGCCAAATGGGCGGCGTTCAGGCGGTCCATGATCGTGCCAATGCGATCATCCTGCAGCTTGATCGCCGCGATCAGCTCGGGGGAATCAGGACCGAATTTGTGACCGATCGAATTGGTTTCCTCGAGGTAGAATGCGGTGACCGCGGGCCGGCGATCCGGCGGAAGCTGCAGCCAGCCCATGAGCTCCTCGAGCCGCGGCTCGAACGCGGCGTTGGGGTCAAAGGGTTTCCAGAAGGTCGGCCGCCGCCCGCCGATCTCGGCCTCGGAACCGACCCAGAAATACGCCGCGCTCGGCCGGTTCTGGCGGACCGCCGTGATCCAGATTGGTTCGCCGCCCCACCACCGCGGATCCCGGATGGAGCTGGCGACATTATAGTGGAAGAACTGGCCCAGCCTGGGATCGAAGAACTCGTTGTTGATGATGCCGTGGTGCGACGGGTAGAGACCCGTGGCGATCGTGTAGTGATTGGGAAACGTGTTGGAGGGGAAGGCCGAGATCATCCCTCGTGCGGAAACTCCTTCGCGCATCAGCTGGCGCAGGTGCGGCGTTTGATCCGGATGCAGCGCGCAGTAGTCCCACCGAAAGGCGTCGAGCGAGATCAGCAGGAGCGGTGGCGCCGAGTGGGTCGTCGCGGAGGCGGCCGCCGTGGATGCGGTGGACGTGGTCCGCTCGGTGACCGCGCAGGAACTGACCAGAAGCCCGAGCAAGCCGACGATGAGCGCGGCGAAACGAAGCGGGTGGGCGCGGTTCATGGGCGGAGGCGGGCGAGAGTCGCGCCCCAGGAACCGCTGGTTTCATCGCCGGGGCGAAAGGATTCCACGAGCGGAGAACGGCGCAGGAGCGTCTGGACGGTAGTGCGCAGCGTGCCGGTGCCCTTGCCGTGGACGATGCGCACCTCGCGAAAACCGCGCAGGCGGCATTGCTCCAGCCAGACCGGCATCAGCTCGCCGAGATCGCGCGGATCGAACGTATGCAGGTCGAGTTCGCCCGTGATGGGCAACTCGACTGGCGGCAAATCATCCGGCGAAAACATGCCGCGAAGCATGCCCGATCACCGGCGCGGCGCAATCGCGCACGTAATGATTGGGGATAGGGCGCGTTGTCCTCACGGGCCGCAGCCGTTATCCGCCGTATCGAGTCAGAGCAGGGGGAGCCCGGCACGTTGACGGTGATTCATCCGGCATCCGAACGGCGACCGGCCGGTCGTCGAACGCGACGGGGACGTCGCGTCCCCATGGCTCAGGCGATTACGGTGGGCCAAGTCGGACTGTCCTCTGAATGTCTCCAGCTTTTCCAGAAGCCTCCAAGTCGTTCCCCCTTCTTCTTCCTCATGCTCGTTTCTCTTCCGAAGAAGGCGGAGAAAGAGGAATGAGAAAGAGAACGAGAACGATGCCTTTGGAATGATCGCGATCGAGACAGTCCGAGTGTCACTCAGGCAGCCGGCCGGAGGGCGGGCAGCTCCACCGAGCGGAGCGCACGCCGCTGGACTGCGGCGAGATGGCGGGCGGTGTGCTCGAGGTTGCGCTGAACTTCCCCCTGCAGCGTGAGGCCGGCC
>CALFNJ010000560.1 GCA_937902865.1 uncultured Opitutaceae bacterium | reverse complement strand
AACCAGACCGGCATCGATTTCAATCTCTACCGGACCAACACGATCCGCCGCCGCCTGACTCGCCGGCTCGGTCTCGCCAAGGCAAAGGACCTCGCCTCCTACTACCAGCTGCTGCGGGAGGACCGCGAGGAGCTCAACGCCCTGCACCAGGACCTCCTGATCAGCGTCACGAGTTTCTTCCGGAATCCCGGCGTGTTCGAGACGCTCAAGACGAAGATCTTTCCGCGGCTGGTGAAGCAGCTCGGCGCGGGGGAGACCCTGCGCTTCTGGATCGCCGGCTGCTCGACCGGCCAGGAGGCCTATTCGTACGCCATCGCCTTCTCGGAATTCATGGAGAAGCAACCGGCCCGCGTTCCGCTCCAGATTTTCGCCACCGACGTCAATGCCAAGGTGCTCGAGGAAGCCCGCGGCGCCCGTTACGCGCGCGCCCAGCTCACGGGCCTGAACGCGGCGCGGATCACGCGCTTTTTCACCCGCGAGAGCGATGTCTATCGGGTGCAAAAATCCCTGCGCGACATGGTCATCTTCGCGCAGCAGAACCTGCTCACCGATCCGCCCTTCACCCGCGTCGATCTGATCAGCTGCCGGAACATGCTCATCTACATCGAGCCGGCGCTGCAGCAGAAAATCCTGCCCACGTTTCACTACGCGATGAAGCTGAACGGGCATCTCGTGCTCGGCACCTCGGAGTCGGTCGGGTCGTTCACCAACCTTTTTGGCACCGTCGAGAAGTCCCATAAGATCTACCTGAAGAAGCCGGCGGTGAGCCGGCGGCCGGAACGCATTCCTCCGCCACCCACGCTCAAGCCGATCCCGCCGGCGCCGCGCGCCGAGCCGGCCTTCAGCGCCACCGACGCCTTCCGCGAGGCCGACCGGCTCATCCTCGCCCGCTACGCCCCGCCCGCGGTGCTGGTGAGCGACGATGGCGAAATCCTGCAGTTCCGCGGCAAGGTTCAGACTTTCCTCGAGCTGCCCACGGGGAAGGCATCTTTCAATCTCTTCAAGCTGGCGCGCGGACATCTCGGACTCGCTCTGCAGAAGGCGCTGAAACGCGCCCGGACGGAAAATCGTCCGATTCGCGAAAAGCTGCTGCCGTTCGAATCCGTTCGCGCTGGCGTCGAGTTGGTGGTGATTCCGTTCAAGCGCGTCGACCTTCGCTGCTTCCTCGTGATTTTCGAGAAGCCCGGCGCGCCGGAGGCCGCGGTCCGCCCGGCCGCACCGGCGGCGTCCGCCACGGCGCGCGTGACGCGCGCCGATGCCAATCGCCTCTCCGGGATGAAGCGCGAGCTCACCGAAACCCGCCATCATCTCGAATACCTCCGCGAGCAGCACGAGACGGTGGTCGAGGAGCTGCAGGCATCGAACGAGGAGGTGCAGTCCTCGAACGAGGAGCTCCAGAGCCTCAACGAGGAGTTGGAAACGTCCAATGAGGAGCTCGAGTCCGCCAACGAGGAGCTCACGACGCTCAATGAAGAGCTCGCGACCCGGAACACCGAGCTCCGGGAGAGCGAAAGCCAGCTGCGCGACCAGGCCCAGCTGATCGAAATGGCGCCGCTCCTCGTGCGCTCGATCAAGGACCGCATCATCTTCTGGAACCGCGGCGCCGAGAAACTCTACGGCTTCAGCCGCGAGGAGGCCCTCGGCCAGACCAGCCATCTGCTGTTGCAGGCCAGATACCCCGAGCCGGCGAAGGACATCCAGGCCGCGCTCGAGAAATCCGGCCACTGGGAAGGCGAGGTCATGCACCGGCGCAAGGACGGCACCGACCTGCACATCGCCGCCCAATGGGTGCTGCACACCGACGGCAAGCAGCGGCCGCGGGCGGTGCTCGAGGTCAACACCGACATCACCGCACGCAAGCAGGCGGAACGCTCGCTCCGCGAATCGCAGGAGATGAACCGGCGCATCCTCCAGACCACGCCGGACAGCATCCTCGTCCTCGATCTCGCCGGCCGCGTGCTTTTCCTCAACGACGTCGATCATTCCGTGGGCTCCCAGGATTCCTTCCGTCCCGTGCCCGGCCAGCACTGGTCCAGCCTGTGGCATACGGAATCGCGGGCCGGCGCCGAGACGGCCTATCGCTCCGCCGTCGGCGGCGAGAGCGCGCGTTTCCACGGCATCAGCCTTTCCAGCCGGCCCGAGCCACAGTGGTGGGACGTCGTCGTGCGCCCGATCCTCGATGACGCCGGCCATCCCGAGCGGCTGCTCGCCGTGTGCCGCGACATCACCGAGCGCAAGCTTGCCGAGCTGACCGCCCACGAAGAGGCCAAGCTCGCGGCTCTCCGCGCGGACGTCGCGACCGAGGTCGCGCGCGGCGGCGAGCTCGGTCCCATCCTTCAGCAGCTCACCCAGATGATCGTGCATCACACGGACGCGGTCTACACCCGGGTCTGGCTGCTGGACGACGATGACGACTCCGTGCTGAAGCTGAGCGCGAGCGCGGGCTTCTACACCCAGTTGAACCATCAGCAGACCCGTCTCACGGTCGGCGAAGGCCGGATCGGGACCATCGCCGCAACCAAGCGCTCCTACGTCACGCATCAGCTGGCCGACGATCCCGACCTCTGCGATCCGGAATGGGCCCGCCGCGAAGGTCTGATCACGTTCGCCGGTTTTCCCCTGGTCTACGAATCCAAGGTGCTCGGCGTCCTCACCGTCCTCTCGCGCCGTCGTCTGGAGCCACGTCCGTTGCGCGAGCTGTCCCTTTCGGCCGACGCCATGGCGCTGCTCGTGCAGCGCAAACAGGCGGACGATGAACGCATCCAGCTGCTCCAGCAGACCATGGAATCCCGCAATGCCGCGCTGGCGGCGTCGCGCGCCAAGGATGACTTCCTCGCCACGCTCTCCCACGAGCTGCGCACGCCGCTTAACCCGGTCATGCTTCTCGCCAGCGACGGCGCCGAAAATGCGGAGTTTCCTCCGGCGGTTCGTTCCGTCTTCGAGACGATCCGCAACAACGTCAGCCTCGAGGCCCGGCTGATCGACGATCTGCTCGACCTCACCCGCATCGCGCACGGCAAGCTCGCGCTCAATCTCCAGCCGATGGATCTGAATTCCACCGTGATCGACGCGATCCGGATCGTGTCGGCCAACATGTCGCCGAACACGCTGCGCCTGGTCGAGGAGGTCGAGAAGACGCCCGCGATCATTTCCGGTGACGCCGTGCGGCTGCAGCAGGTGTTCTGGAACATCCTGAACAACGCGATGAAGTTCACCCCCGTCGGCGGCACGGTCACCGTCCGCACGCGCACGGAACCGCGCCGGGTGTGCGTGGAGATCAGCGACACCGGCATCGGCCTGCAGGCCGAGGATCTCAAGCGCATCTTCGATCCCTTCTCCCAGATCGAATGCCGCAAGGGCGGCCTCGGCCTGGGCCTCGCCATTTCCCGCCAGCTGCTCGAACTGCACCGCGGCTCGATTCACGCGGAAAGCGACGGCCCAGGCCGGGGCTCGACCTTCGTGGTCGAGCTGCCGCTCGCGCCGGAAAGCGTGCGCAAAGGCAAGAAACCCGCGAAGTCGGCGCCGGCGCCGAAGGCTCCGCCCCCCGTCGACGCCGCGCCTTCACCACGTCCACCGCTGCATCTCCTGCTGGTCGAGGACCACGCCTCGACCCGGACCACGCTGAACATGCTCCTTTCCCGCCGGGGCTTCGTCGTCACGACCGCGGCGACGGTCGCCGAGGCGCGCGAGTGTGCCGGAAAAACGCGTTTCGACATCCTCATCTCCGATCTCGGCCTGCCCGACGGACACGGTCACGACCTCCTCGCGGAATTCCGGCGCACCCAGCCGCATCTCATCGGCGTGGCGCTCAGCGGTTACGGCAGCGAGGAGGACCGCGCCCGCTCGCATGCCGCCGGCTATTCCAATCACCTCGTGAAACCCGTGAGCATCGCCGATCTCAACGTCGTGATCGAGCACGTGCTGACGACGGCGGCGTCGAAAGAGAAGTAAACCGATTCCCGTTCCGGTTGGATCGATCTCTGCGCGCTCTGGGCCTCTGTGCGAGACTGGATCGAAAAAGAAGACCGACCGCTTTCCGATCACGTTTCACAATGAAGGTGGACCGCGACCTCCGGGCGCGGTTTGTCCGCTTTGGACCCTGCCCTGACGTCAACCCCCGTCGCCCGGAGGTCGACGGCCACCCGGGAATCAGCGAACCAACTGGCTGATCGTGGATGCGATCGCTTGACGGACCGCGAAAAGAAAAAGGCGCGGCCTTTTGGGCCGCGCCTTTGGGAAAAACGATGGGAGCCTCAGCTCGCGATCTGCGGGCGGGACGGCTCGGGCCAGTCGATGTGGAAGAACTTCCCGCGGGCCTGGTCGACGCGCTCGTAGGTGTGGGCACCGAAGAAGTCGCGCTGCGACTGGAGCAGGTTGGCCGGCAGACGGGCCGAACGGTAGCTGTCGTAGTAGGCGAGCGCGGAGCTGAACGTCGGCGCCGCGACACCGCACTCGGCGGCGAGCGAGATCACCTTGCGCCAGTTCTCCTGCGCCTTCTTGACGGTCTTGTTGAAGTACGGATCGAGCAGCAGGTTCGCGAGGTCCGGCTTGCGCGCGTAGGCCTCGGTGATCTTCTGCAGGAACGCGGCGCGGATGATGCAGCCACCGCGCCAGATCTGGGCGATCTCACCGAAGTTGAGCTTCCAGTTGTACTCCTTCTGCGCGGTGCGCATGAGCTGGAAGCCCTGGGCGTACGAGCAGATCTTGGAGCAGTAGAGCGCGTCGTGGATCGCGGCGATCAGCGCCTTCTTGGAGCCGCGGTACTTCTTCGATGGTCCCTTGAGGATCTTCGAGGCGGCCACGCGCTCCTCCTTGATGGCGGAGATGCAGCGGGCGAACACCGCCTCGGCGATGGTCGGGGCCGGCACGCCCATGTCGAGGGCGTTGGTCGAGGTCCACTTGCCCGTGCCCTTCTGGCCGGCGGTGTCGAGAACGATGTCGACAAACGGCTTCTTCGAAACCGGGTCCTTCTGCTTGAGGATGTCCGCCGTGATCTCGATCAGGAAGCTGTCGAGGATGCCGGTGTTCCACTCGCTGAAGATCGCGCCCATTTCCGCGGGCTTGAGGCCGAGGAGACCCTTCATCAGCGCGTAGGCCTCGCAGATCATCTGCATGTCGCCGTACTCGATGCCGTTGTGGATCATCTTCACGTAATGGCCGGCGCCGTTCTCGCCGATGTACGTGGTGCAGGGCACGCCGCCGACCACGGGCTTGCCCGGGGTGGCGCCGGTGAGCGGACGACCGGTCTTGGCGTCGACCTTCGCGGCGACAGCCTCCCAGATCGGCTTCAATTCCTTCCATGCCGCAAATTCACCGCCCGGCATGAGCGACGGGCCGAAGCGCGCGCCTTCCTCACCGCCGGAAACGCCGCTGCCGATGAAGCGCAGACCCTTTGCGGCCAGCGCCTTTTCCCGACGGATCGTGTCGGTCCAGAGCGCATTGCCGCCATCGATCACGATGTCGCCCTGCTCGAGCAGGGGCACCAGGCCGTCGATGACCGCGTCGGTGGCCTTGCCGGCCTGGACGAGGATGACCATCTTGCGCGGCTTGGCGAGGGACTGGACGAATTCCTCGAGGGTCTTCGTGCCCTTGAGACCGCCGGGCGTGTTCGGGTTTTCGGCGACGAACTTGTCGGTCTTCTCCGTGGTGCGGTTATAGACCGAAATCTGGAAGCCGTGGTCGGCGATGTTGAGCGCGAGGTTCTGACCCATCACGGCGAGGCCGATGAGTCCGATGTCGGAATGTGATTTGGGCATGGCGGGAGGGCGAGTTGGCCAGAAAGGCCGTCGAAAAACCACCCGAAAATCGGCCGGAAATGCCCTCCGGCCGTTCCCGCCCCGTCACATCTTGGGCCCGGCCTGCTGCTTCCCGGAGTAGCTCCCCTTGCTCGGAAAGAAGGGGGCGATCTTGTTCACCAAGGGGGTCAGCATGGCCGGTTCGCTGCGTTCGTAAATCCAGTTGAAACCCACCACGATCACGATGACGAAAACAAGGACGGCCAGCACCACCTTGTTCATGGCCGCCACTTTACGCATCACGATGATGGCCGCGACGAAGATCGCGATGCCGATCGCCAGCTTGACCCAAAAGGCCGGTGGAACGCCTTTCAGCTTCTCCATCGCCGTGGCGGTCTTGGCCGCGGTGGCGGCAGTAGCGGCAGCCAGGAAGATCATGGTAAAAAGGGCATAACGCCAGAGCTTCCCAAGACCAGCGTAAATCGGGAACGTGCCGTGGCTTTAGCGATTTCTTTAAGACGGCGAATGAGCGCACAAGTGTCACAAGAAGCTGCAAAGAAGACCCTCGATCCCATTTCGCACAGAGGCGCAGAGCTCACAGAGATCGGATGTTTTAAGGCCGGGAAGGGCGGCCCGCCCATCCGGTTCGACTCCGAGGTGGAACGCGTTGTCCCCAACGCGTTGAAACCTCCGTCTGCTCGCAAAATCGCCGCCGGAGCCAAATCGCGCGTTGGGGTCAACACGCTCCACTTCAATTCGGACCCGCGGGCCGCGCGTCCCTGCCTTGGCAAAAGACTGAGAGAAACCTCCGACCTCTGCGCCTCCGCGCCTCCGCGCGAGACGGATTGAGCGGATTGAGCACGTTCGTTCAGCCGGTCGGCGGCGTGCTCTGTGCTCCCGGTCCGCGAGTGGCGCAATTGATCCACGCGGTCGCGCCGCCAGCGTAATGCTCTTTTTTCCAGATTGGCACCCGCGCCTTTGCCTCATCGACGATGTAGCGGCAGGCCTCGAAAGCCGCTCCACGATGCTCGGCGGTCACGCCGACCCAGATGGCGAGGTCACCGAGCGACAGCGCTCCGATCCGGTGGACGCAGCGCACGTCCAGGATCGCAAATTTCTCGCGCGCCTCCGCCAGGATCCGGTCGCCCTCCTTCTCCGCCAGCGGCACGTAGGCTTCGTAATCGAGCGCGCGCACCGGCTGTCCGTCGTTCCGGTTCCGCACCCAGCCCTCGAAGGAAGCGCAGGCGCCGGCCCGGACGTCGCGCAGCTCACGCTGCAGGGTGGCGGGATCGATCGGCTCGCTGGAGATGCGGAACATGGAGGAGGAAATACGGATGAAAGTAACCAGGTCCAAGGGCCAAGTACCAAGGCCCCCGGCAGAATGTCACGTATTACGTGACATGCAGCTTGGGGGTTCTTTCGCATCTGCGTGACAGGATCAAAGGCAAGAGCGCTCCGGGGGCTCACGGCACCGCTAAGCCAGAGCTCCAGCAGATTCTCTCACCGCTGCGGCGTCTTGAACCACTCGCAAAGCCAACGCCTCTCCCGCTTCTTCCAGCGCGAAGCGCGCACTCTCTTGTTACTTGTTCCCTGGCTCTTGTTACTTCCCGCCCCACGGGCGGAGCCACGTTTATCCGCCCGCCACCGGCGGGATGAAAACCAGCCGGTCGCCGTCGCGGAGGGGCGCCTGCCAGGGCGCGAAGTCGTCGTTCACTGCCACACGCAGGCGGCTGGATTCCAGCGTGAAGCCGTGCCGGGCGCGCAGTTCGTCATAAAGCTGCGCCGCCGTGGCGGCGGCCGTGGAGACCTTCTCCTTCGCCAGCCCGCGCTGTTCACGCAGGATTGCGAAATACTGGACCTCGACCGTCTTGCTCATGCCCGATACCGCGATCACTGCGCCCGGTAATCGCTCTTGCCGCCGGTCTTCTCCAGCAGACGCACGTCCTTGATGACGATGCCATGCGACACCGCCTTGCCCATGTCGTAGAAGGTCAGCGCCGCCACCGTCGCGCCGGTCAACGCCTCCATCTCCACGCCAGTCTTGGCGTGAATCGTCACACGGCAATGGATCGCCACTTCACCGCGCGCCACATCGGGCACGCATTCCACCTGGCAGTCCTCGAGAGCCAGGGGATGGCAGAGGGGAATGAGTTCACCGGTACGCTTCGCTCCCATCACGCCGGCGAGGGAAGCGGTCTGAAAAATGGCGCCCTTCTTCGTGCGGATATCACCGTCCTTCAGCAGCGCCGCGAGCTCCGGCGGCAGCGCGATCACCGCCACGGCGTGCGCCGTGCGCCGGGTGACGGCCTTGTCGCCGACATCGACCATCGCCGGACGGTTCTGCGCGTCGAGGTGAGAGAACATTCTTCGGAGGATTCAGCATTCCCCGAAAGGTGTCACGCGAAGACGCGAAGGATTCGCTCCGAGGGTGGGGCGCGTTATCCCTAACGCGCCGAAACCTCCGTCCACGGATCAACACCGACTGAGCACAACCGGCGCGTGAGGGACAACGCGCCCTACCTTTCAAACCATCCAAGGGTGAAACGGCGCAACATAGCCCACCGGAAAATCCGTCTGCTCCGCCGGCAATTCGACGAAACCATCCGTATTGATCAGGCCGGCCAGATCGCCGGACGTGTTCACCGGATCGGGCGTGGCCAGAAGCTCGGCGCGCGCTCCGCTCGAAAGTTTCACCGGTAAAAAGTACGCCGCCTGCGGCTTGAAGGTGACGGGCGCGGCCAGCGCCACACTCCGGAGCGGTGCCGGCGGACGGCTGCTCGCCCGGTCCAACGCCGGCAGGACATAACGATGCAGGCACGTGTACCCCGACACGGGATTGCCCGGCAAAGCGAAGACCGGCGTGCGCCGCGCGCTGACGCCAAACCAGAGCGGCTTCCCGGGCCGGTGCGCCACGCCCTGGAAAATTTTCTTCACGCCGAGTTCCTCGAGCACCGCGGGCAGGTAGTCGTATTTGCCTTTTGAGACGCCGCCGTTGAGCAGCACGACGTCGAACTCCGCCAGGATGTGCCAGAGCCGGTGCTCGATTTCGTGCCGCACATCCCGCAGGTGAAACCGTTCCACGCACGGATAGCCGCCGGCGACGAGCGCCGCCCTCAGGCCATAGTCGTTGCTGCGGCGGATCTGGTGCGGCGCTACGGGCATCTCCACATCCACGAGCTCGTCACCGGTCGCCACCACCGCGATCTTGGGCTGAGCGGCCACGGTGAGGCTCGTGCGGCCGCAGGCGGCCGCGACGGCGATCTCCCGGCCCGAGAGTCGCTGACCGACGGAAAGAATCTCCGCGCCCGCCGCATGATCGGTGCCCCGGCGGTGGATCGCATGGCCGGTCGGAAAATTTCCCGCGCTCACGGTCATCCGCTCGCCGTCGCGCATCGTGTCCTCGTACGGAATGACGCAGTCCGCGCCGGTCGGCAGCACGGCGCCCGTCATGATTTCCACGCAGGCGTCCGCGGCTTTGCCCAGCGCGAGGGGAACCATGCCGGCGGCCTGGATGCCGCCGATCCGGAAAGAGCGCGCCGCCGCGGTGAGCCCGGCTGCGCGGATCGCGTAGCCGTCCATCGTCACGCGGTCGAACGGCGGCAAATCCCGGTCCGCCTGCACCGCGGCCCGCAGCACGCGGCCGTGCGCCTCCGCCAGCGGACAGTCCTCGCTCGCGAAGGAGGCAAGGTTTGCGAAAATCAGCTGCTCGGCAGCGGCGGGGGTAAGCATGACCCGGCGACGTTGCACAAGCCCGGGGCCGAGGGCACGGCGGAAATCCAAAATTCCCGGTTGGCCGCAAAAAGGCGCACAGGACGCAAAAAAGAATCTGCGGTCCGAAGTATTCTTACTTTTGCGTCCTGTGCGCCTCTTTGCGGCCAACCGTTCCTTCTTCGCTCTTCGCGGTGACAAAACGCCTACGCCGCAAGGCATTCTTTACAGAGGATCGCTTCGGCGATGGCCGGAGCGGGCGTCCCAAGAGACGCCTTACATTGCAAAGGCATCTCTGGTTTTGCCTCCGGGGCGGGCCTGTGCCCTGATAAAAGGCCATGTCCGTCCGTGATTCCTTTCACCGTCCGCTGCGCGACCTCCGCATCTCGGTGACCGACCGCTGCAATTTCCGCTGTCCCTACTGCATGCCGAAGGAAGTGTTCGGACCGGGCTACGCGTTCCTGCGGGATCCGCAGCTCATGACGCCGGACCAGCTCCTGAGCATCGTGAGAGCCGTTCAAACCCTAGGCGTGGAAAAGGTCCGTCTCACCGGCGGCGAGCCGCTGTTGCGCCAGGACGTTCCGGTACTGG
>CALFNJ010000559.1 GCA_937902865.1 uncultured Opitutaceae bacterium | reverse complement strand
CGACGGAGCCGGCAGCGCGTTAGGGACAACGCGCTCCACCTCGGAACTCGGACTCGCGAACCGAGCGTCTCTATCGTGGGAACCTCGGCTCGCCTCGGTTCGGCTCCTGTAAAAATTCCGGACGAGCGATCTTGGTGGTTAGGCGGCAAGGCGCGCAAGGTACTCTGGCACGGCGTCGAAAGTCGGGGCGATGAGCGCGATGTGACCGTCAGGACGGATCAGGACAAAACCGTCCGACGCTCCATAGGCTTGAGCGAGCGCGGGATCGTTCGCGGGAACGATCTTCAACTTGGAATCGACCGCGGTGGTCGTCGCGCTTAAAGCCAGCAGCTTCCATTGCGAGCCTCGCAGTTGGTCGGAGAGCCAGGTGCCGTCGGCGAGCCGAACATCCGGCGCGCGATCGCCGGCCTGCAGGCCGGTGGCCGTGGCGGCGCCGTGCGCGCTGAGACGGCGGTCGCGATAATTGAGGTCGAGCTGAGTGGTTTCCTTCGTCGCAATCTTGTCCATCGAGCCGGCGCCGGCGACCGCTGCGCCCATCATGGCCTGCTGGCGTTCCGAGGTGGTCTTGAGCAGCCAGTCGGCGATGGGAATGCGTTCCTCGGCGTACGTGTCGAGCAGGCTAGCATCGGCTTCGCCGCGAAGGACGGCCGCGAGCTTCCAGCCGAGATTGTACGCGTCTTGGATGCCGGTGTTCATGCCCATGCCGCCGGCGATGGAGTGGGCGTGTGCGACGTCGCCGGCGAGGAAGGCGTTGCCCACGCGGTAACGTTCCGCGCGGCGGATGTTGACGCGATAGACCGACTGCCAGGTGCTCTTGGTGAACGTGACGCCTTCCATCTGGGTCCGCTCGCGGAAGAGAGCGTTGAAGCTTTCCAGCGTCGGCACCGGGGTCTGGCCGTTCGCGTCGGGCGGCATCACCGCCTGCACCTGCCAGGTGTTCGTGCCCTTGAAAGGGAACAACGCGAAGGCCAAACCGAATTTCGGACTGAGCCAGTTATACCACGCGTCCGGCGCGAGGCCCTCGAGCTCGACATCGCCGACCCAGAGCTGCTCCTCCTGATGCGTCTCGCCGGCGAAGGTGATGCCGAGCTTCTTCCGCGTCGTGCTCTTGCCGCCGTCGCAGGCCACGAGATAAGTGCACGCAATCTCCTCCGTGCCATGTGGAGTTTGCAGATAGCAGGTCACACCATGATCCGTTGCCGTGAAATCGGTCAGCTCGGTGCCCCATTCGACGGTTCCGCCGAGTTCGGCGAGCTTGGTGCGGAGCGCTTCCTCCACCTGCCACTGCGGCAGCAGCAGGGTTTTCGGGTAGCGGGTATCTTCGCGCGGGAAAACGCGGCGCGGCGTTTCGCCGATCATCCGGTTGCCGGCGAATTTCCGATACGGCAGCTCGGTCGTGCCCGTCGCCATCAGCTGTTCGGCGATGCCGAGGTCATGCAGGATCTCCAGGCTGCGCGGCTGCAGCGCCTTGGCGCGGGAGCTCAGCGCGGGAGACGCGGCGCGCTCGATCAGGCGGAAGGGGACGTCGCGGCGCGCCAGCTCGCAGGCGAGAGTGAGGCCGACCGGGCCGGCGCCGACGATGAGAACAGGGAGGGTGGAGGAGCGGGAGTTCATGAGGACCATGGGATTTGAGGGAATGATGGGAGTGGAGAGTGAGTGTGAATCGGATCTGGCTTGATAATATGAGTTTTGCTCACATTCGTAAACTCGCGTTCCGCGCCTCCCCCTCATGTCCAAGAAACCTATTGGAAATAAGCCACTTGCACGCCGCGTGCCCCGCCAGGCCCGGGCGTTGGAAAAGGTCGAACTCATATTGGAGGCGGCCATTCGCCTGCTGGAAAGCGACGGCATCGAGGCACTGACGACCAATGCGCTGGCGGAGAAGGCGGGCGTCAGCATCGGGACGCTCTACCAATATTTCCCCGACAAGAACGCGGTGCTGGCGGCGATCGCCGATCGCGAGATGACCGCGATGTCGGGGAAAATCATCGAGGGCGTCAAAGCGCCGCCGTCCGCCGACCCGGGGGCGCGCATCCGGGCGATCCTGCATGCGGTGCTCTCGACCTACGGCGGACGCCACCGCGCGCATCGCATGGTCATGGCGCACGCGATGTCTCGCGGCGGACCGAACCGGCTCGGCCCGCTTTTCCAGCAGCTCATCGAACTCTCCGCCGGACCGGGCGCGATCCCGGGTCAGGCGCCGCTCTCCCGCGCCGACGCCTTCGTGCTCACCCACGCGATCGCCGGCGTGATCCGGACCTTCGTCGCACAGAACGGCCCGCTCCCGCCGCGCGACGAGGTCGAGCAATCGCTGACCCGGCTCGTCCTGGGTTTCATGCAGGCGGGATGAACGGTCGGAATTTCACCCCAGAGGCACGTAGACACGGAGCAGGCGGAAAATTCAAATCCCGATTCTCCAACGCCAAATGATGAAAGCGAACTCTGTGTCTCCGTGCCTCTGTGGTGAAAGGATCGGATGCAC
>CALFNJ010000558.1 GCA_937902865.1 uncultured Opitutaceae bacterium | reverse complement strand
GCCCCACCCCCTTCCACGACTCCTACCCCTCAACCCAAAACTGCATGAAAAAAATCCTCCCCCTCCTTCTCTCCGCCGGCCTCGTGCTGGCCGGGTGCAGCAAGTCCGCCCAGCCCGCCGCAGGCGGCGCCACCGCGGCCCCCGCGGCCGGCAAGAAACTGACGGTCGCCATGCTGCCCAAGGCCAAGGGCAACGCCTATTTCATTTCCGCCAAGGGTGGCGCCGAAAAGGCCGCCAAGGAACTCGGCGTCGAGCTGCTGTTCGACGGTCCGACCGATTCCAACGCCGCCAAGCAGAACGAGGTCGTCGAGAACTGGATCACCCTCGGCGTCGATGTCCTCGCCGTCGCCGCGGAAAACAAGGAAGGCCTCTCCACCGCCCTCCGCAAGGCCCAGAGCCAGGGCATCAAGGTCGTCACCTACGATGCGGACGCCCTGCCCGACGCCCGTTCGTTCTTCGTCAATCAGGCCACGCCCGAGGGCATCGGCTACACGCTGATGGATGAAGCCGCCCGCCTCATGAACAACGAGGGCGAGTTCGCGATCATCACCGCCAGCCTCACCGCCTCCAACCAGCAGGAGTGGACGAAGTACATCAAGGAGCGCCTCGCGGAAAAGTATCCGAACATCAAGCTGACCGCCCAGCGTCCCTGCGACGACCTGAAGGACAAGGCCCAGTCCGAGGCCACCGCGCTGATGAGCGCGAACCCGAATCTGAAGCTGATCATGGCCATCTGCTCGCCCGGCGTCCCCGGCGCCGCGGAAGCCGTGAAGCAGGCCGGCAAGACCGGCAAGGTGAAGGTCATCGGCCTCGGCCTGCCGAACGAGAACAAGCGCTACGTCCACGAAGGCGTGACCGACAGCGTCATCCTCTGGAACACCGCCGATCTCGGCTATCTGACGATCTACGCCAGCGTCGCCGTCGCCAAGGGCGAGCTCAAGCCCGGCGCCACCAGCTTCAAGGCCGGCAACCTCGGCACCTTCGAGATCAAGGGCGACAACATCCTCCTCGGAAAGCCCTTCATCTTCAACAAGGACAACATCGACCAGTTCGACTTCTAAGTCGTCGAACCCATCGATCGCTTCGCTTTCAACGCGCGCCTCTTCCCGGGGCGCGCGTTTTGTTTTTGTTATCTGGAACTCAGGAAATCAGGAATTGAGGCATTCGATCCGTCTCGCGCAGAGGCGCGGAGGCACAGAGATCGGACGCTGGCAAAGCTAAGACTGCGCGGCCCCGCAGATTCGGGATCGAAGGTGGAACGCGTTGTCCCCAACGCGTTGAGAGACGTTGCCGACATTTGACGCGGACGGAGCCAACAACGCGTTAGGGACAACGCGTTCCACCTCGAGCCGATGGATCGCTTCCGTTCCTGCCTTCCTGAGTTCCAGATAAAGATAAATCCCCTCGCCTACTGCCGGTCGATCATCGCCGGGCCGTCCTCTGTGAACGTGAAGGTCACTTCGACGGTCATCTCGCGCTTCTCGGTGTCGGTCACGCTCCAGATCGTCGTGCCCCGATAATCGCTCGGCTCGAGACGCCGGACCTCCGCCGGTTCAAACTTCCACTGCCGCACCGCCGCTTCAGCCGCCGCCTCGAACTGGTCGCTGAACGGATTGCTGAAGGGCAGCCCCGCCAGCGCGGGCGCGACCTGGGTCACCGTGCCATCCGTCCCGATCGTGATCCGCAGCACGACCTTCACCCGGCCGGCATGCGCCGCAAGCGCCGCCGGCGGATAGGCCGGCGTGGCCTGCTTCCCTCGCGGACTCGCCGGAGTGTAAATATACTTCGCCTCGGTCCCGGTGAGCTGCGGCGTGTAGTTCCCCTTGCCGGGAGAGGAGGCCGGGTTCACGCGCTCAAATTCGAACGAGCTTTTGCCGGTTACCGGCGGCACGTGACGGCAACCGGCGCAAATCAACCCGCAGCCACCACCAAGGAAGCCGGCGGCCAGTTGCGCCTTCCGGAAAAATTCCCGCCGGCCGCGCCGCGGTGCGAAATCCGAACAGCCTGCCTTCTCCGCGCCCGGGTGGTCACACGCCGTTTTCTCCGCAACCCGCTCCATCACGCCTGGGCACCCGGAATTCATCCTACTGGCCCGGCGCAGGCGCCGAGGGCCCGCGCTCCTTGAGCGCATTCTTCCCCATTTCATCGTGATCACGGCGCGGGCGGCGGCACGGCCCCGGTCTTGGTCGCGAGCTGGCGAACATATTTGTTCACGACCTCGGGAGGAACGATGACCTGCCATTCGGCGGACACCTTCTGCACCATCACGACCGTCTTCTTCATCCCGCCTTTCGTATCCTGCAGTTTCAACTGCATGACCTCGAAATTGTCCGGCATGCCATCCGGACGCGGTTGAACCGGGCCGAGGATATGCATGCCGCCGTCCGGAATATCTTTCGACACCATGAGCGCGAGCAGTTGCTCCGGCGTCCCATACTGCGCTCGGAGGTCGTTCGGTAGTGCGGCCAGCGACTGCTCCAGTTTCGCGCGGGATTTGGCGTCCACCTGCAGCGTCGCCGCCAGCGTGTCCATGTCTCCGTTCGCCACCGCCCACACCGTGGTTTCCAATGCCGCCTCTGGTGTGCCACGGCCGAGATTTTTCCAGTCGGCGGCCAGAACCATGTCGGGATCGGTCGGAAATTTCGGAGCGGGAGCCGGCGACGGAGCGGGCGCCGCCGTCGGAAGTTCGCGGGTTTTAGCGGCGGTCTTTTCCCGGATTTCCAGCGCCTCAACCTCTCCCCGCAGCCGGACCACCGCTTCGTGATCCGCGCGGAGGGCGGCAAGCTCTTCGTTCGTCACCCGTTCCTTCGCACGAAGCTCGAGTTCCGCCCGCAAGCGTCCCGCCTCCTGATCGCGGGCGCGCAGGTCAGTGCTCTCCGTCGCGAGGCGTTCATGGACGGAATGCTGCCGGAGCAGAATCACGCCACCCGACACCAGCGCCGCGCAGCCCAGGAGCGTTGCCCAGGATTTCATCCTAGAACCACGCCGGCATCGGCTTATCCGAGATGGAAAAGACGATCGGCACCTTGATCTCAGCGTTCACCGCCGCGCCGTCCTTCTGGCCGGGGGTAAATCTCCATCTCTTCACCGCAGCCAAGGCCGCGTCATCAAACCCGGGCTCCGTCGATTTCGTCACACGAGCGCCGGTGACTGCGCCGTCTTGGCCGACGACGAGTGAAACAACGACCGTGCCCTCAATCCCGGCGGTCAGGAGGGCGAAAGGATAAACGGGCGCCGACTGCACAACTGCAGTCGGAGCCCGCTGCAGTTGCTCGGCGGGATAGATCGTGCCTCCGGCCCCTCCGGTCTCGCGCGCGGCGGCGGCGGCCTGAAACCGCGTGGACAACTGGCCGGCGCGATCCCGCAGGCTCGCGAGTTCAGCCGCGTCGTCACGGTAGCTGCGAACTTCCTGCGCCATCGCGACCATGCCTTGGCTTTCCTGCTGCAGTTTCGCGATCTCTTCCGGCCGGGCATGGTCCGCTCCTATCTCCTGCTCCAGGCGTGCGTTTTCCCGCTGCTGCAGGACAAACCCGCCGGCGCCGGCGACCAGCAGCGTGCTGAAGATCGCCACCTGTACCTTCGTGATGGTCATAAATGTGGCCACAGCCGCGCCCGCTCCGGCACCAGCCGTTGTCAGCACTCCGCCCGTCACGGCGGCGGCCAAACCGACCGGAGGCGCCCCGGCGGCCTGGCTCGCGAGCGTGGCGGTCAGCGCCGCCGTCGTGGACGTCACTCCGCGTTGCTCCAGCAGCGTCCGGAGCTTGTCGAGCGCCCGCTCCACGCGCCTCCGCGCGGCATCGTCCGTCAACTGGAGCTTTCGTCCGACCTCGGCAAATGGCCGGCCCTCGTAAAACCGCAGCATGACCGCGTCGCGATCCCGTTCGCCCAGTTCGCCCATCGCCTGATCCAGCACGGGCCGCAATTTCTCGGCCTCGGGCTGCGCTCCGGAGTCATTCATGATTTCCTGCATGGTTTGGGCCTCCTGTTCGCGGGCCCGGCGGCGGCGCTCGGACCGCACCAGGTCGATCGCGGTGAACTGCGTGCTGCGGTAAAGCCAGCCGGTCAGCACGGGATGACGCGAGAGCGCTCCGGCTTTGCGGGCCAGGTCGGCGAAAACTTTTTGCGCCACGTCCTCCGCCAAATGCCGGTCGGGCTCCACCTGACGTCGCGCCACCGAATACACCAGCGCGAGATGCCGCTGCACGAGTTCCGCAAAGGCCGCCTCGGAACGGTCGGCGGCATAACGGCGGAGCAGTTCGGCGTCCTCGATCATGGGGCTTCACCTGTAATACCGGCGCCGATCCGGAAACCGAACAGAACTTTCTTAATTTTCGATTTTTGATTCTGGATTTTCGATTGGGGGCGCCGCTGGGCGGCGTCGGCTCGGGCCGAATTTCCAGGCGACACGAACGTTACCACCGGAACGCGCGGCCCGCGGATCCCGGCCAGAAGGTGGAACGCGTTGTCCCCAACGCGTTGAGAGACGTTGCCAACGTTTGACGCAGACGGAGCCAACAACGCGTTAGGGACAACGCGTTCCACCTCAGAGTTAAGCCGGACGGGCGGGCCGCCCCTCCCTTCCCTCGATCCTCGACCTTCACCTGTCCCTGTCGCGCGACTCCTGTCGCC
>CALFNJ010000557.1 GCA_937902865.1 uncultured Opitutaceae bacterium | reverse complement strand
AGAGCGAGCCGACATTCTCCAACTCCAGTTTCTGCACGCCGCGCTGCGCCGGCTTGAAGATCCAGTCGAGCCGGAGGCTGCCGCCCGGATCGAGCCGTCCGCGCTGGAAGAGCCGCATGCGCACCCGGCTCTTCTCCGCCTGGAACAGCACCTCGCGCACCGGGCGCCCCTTGCCCTTTCCCTTGGCCTTGGCCGCGCCCGCGGTCGCGGACGGGTCCACGGGATTGGCCACGAGCCCGAAGGACAGCCCGTGCGTCGGCAGGAATTTTTTCCCATTGTGCAGCTCGAGCCCCACCATCGCCTCCTGGCCCGCGCGCAACGACGGCGGCGGCAGCAGGCGCCAGGTCACGCCGCGGGAATTGAGCCACGACAACACGCCGCTGAGGATCAGGCACGCCAGCAGCAGCGAGAGCGTGATGAACAGGATGTTGTTGGCGGTGTTGTACGCCGCCGTGCCGATGCCGAACGCGAGCGAGATCAGGATCAGGCCCGATGGCGTGGGCATGATCCGCTGACCGCCGCGCGGAAACACGAGGGACCACAGCAGGTTGTTCCACCAACCGACGCGAATGGCTGCGCGTCGCTCAGTCATTCGCGCCGAAATCCCGCGCCCGAAATTCCAAGGTCCAAATCCCAAACGCCAAATCCGACCCTGATTTCCTTTTCATTGGCCTCACAGTGTTTTCCTCCGCTGGAATTTTTTTGGCGTTTGGCCCTTGGACCCTGGGATTTGCCACGCCCACGTAGCTCAGACTGGAGCCGGCAGGGAGCCCACGATCCGCTTCAGCGTCGCGGTCACCGTCCGGCGCTCCTCGAGCGCGTCGCTCGTCTGCCGCGCCAGTCCGAGGCGATGCGCCAGCACCGGACCGACCAACTGGGCCACGTCGTCGGGCACGACGAAGTCCCGGCCGTTGACCAGCGCCCGCGCCTGGGCCGCCACCTTGAGCGCGAGGCCGCCGCGCACACTCGTGCCGGACTTGAACTCCGCCTCTGTCCGGGTCGCACCGATGATCTTCAGGATGTGCTCGAGCACGCTATCCTCGACGTACACCTGTTGCGCCAGCGCCTGGAGCTTGAGGATGTCGCCGCGCGTGACCACCGGGTTCAGTGCGATCGCATCGTAGGCCAGACGCGCCGAGCGCAGGATCTCCAGTTCGTCCGCCTCGCGCGGATAGCCCATCTGCAGCCGCATGAGGAAGCGGTCCATCTGGCTCTCCGGCAGCGGGAAGGTACCTTCGTAGTCGACCGGGTTCTGCGTCGCGAAAACCATGAACGGCGCGCCCACGGCATGCGCCTCGCCGTCCACCGTGACCCGCGCGCGGTCCATCACCTCGAGGAGCGCCGACTGGGTCTTGGGAGTCGCGCGGTTGATCTCGTCCGCCAGCACGACGTTGGCGAACACGGGACCCTTCTTGAACACGAACTCCTTGATCGTCTCATCGTAGATCGCGACGCCCGTGACGTCACCCGGCAGCAGATCGCTCGTGAACTGGATGCGCGTGAACGCGCAGTCCATCGACCGCGCGAGCGAATAGGCGAGCGTCGTCTTGCCGACACCGGGCAGATCCTCGATCAGGAGATGGCCGCCGGCGACCAGGCAGGTCAGCACCTGCTCGATCACGTCGTCCTTGCCCCGGATGGTGAGGCGCATGTTGGCGCGCAAACGCTCCAGCGCCTGTTTCGCCTCGGTGATCTGCCCCGCCTGCACGAAATCGCTCATGAACCGAAAAACTGGCGAGGAATGAGAGGAGCGTCAAACCCGAGCCTCGATCCCGAACCTCGGAATTTCACCACAGAGACACGGAGAAATCCTCCAAAATGTAGGGGCGTTCCTTGCGGACGCCCGGTTCGGCTCTGAATCCCGGAAGGGCGTCCGCAAGGAACGCCCCTACCCAATCAGGCCGGCCTCAGTGTCTCTGTGCCTCTGTGGTGAAATTCCGAGGATCGTTCTTCAGCCCAGGATTTCCAGCATGCGCGCGAAGAGGCGGTTCACCTTCTGCTGGTTGGCCTTCACGAGTTCCTTGAACTTCTCGAAGTCGATGTCCTCTTTCATCAGGCCGTTGCCGTAGTTGTCGACGATCGCGAGACTGTTGTAGTTCAGGCCGATCTCGGCGCAGAGATCGGCCTCATGCGCCGCCGTCATACCGATGACATCGCCCCAGTCCTTCACGATCCGGATCTCCGCCTGGGTCTCGAAGCGCGGCCCGCGCATCTGCACATAGACCTTGCCGGGATGGATCATGAATTCCGGCGAGAGCCGCATGATCAGGTCGGGAATGAGATTGTTGGCGATGCGCGGCGAGCCGCCCTTCAGCTCCTGGTCGAAGAAAGTCGCGGGTCCCTGCTGCAAGCCAACGTAATCGCTGCACGAGACGATCGTGCCCGGCGGCAACCCCGGCTTCAGCGAGCCGACGGAGTTCAGCGAGACGATGTCGTTGAAGCCGAGATCGGCCAGCGCGCGGATATTCGCGCGATAGTTGATCGAATGCGGCGGCAGCGGAAAGCCATAGCCGTGGCGGTTGATGAGCACATGTTCGCCGCGCGTCTTGTACGTGACCGGCCCGTACGCCGTTTCCACGGTCTGCACCGCCCACGCAGCAAACAGGTCGGAATTCACGATGCTCGTTCCGCTGATGAACGCGACTTTCATGGGATCATCGTCCCAAGCCGTGAAACCCCGGCAACCCTCTTTTCAGCCAGCAAATCGGATTTCACCACAGAGACACGGAGGCACGGAGAAAACCGACGGCTGCTCGTTCGTATCTCTCCGTGCCTCCGTGTCTCTGTGGTGAAATTCCGAGGGCTTCCTATCCGATCCAGGAGATCCGCTGGATCCGCCGCGCGAGCTCGACGTCCTTCGCCGTCACCCGGCTGCCGGCGTCATGCGTGTTCAGACGGATCGAGACGCGCCCGTAGACATTGCTCCACTCCGGATGGTGGTTCATCGCCTCGGCCTCGAAGCCGACCCGGACCATGAAGCCGAGCGCCTCGCGAAAGGTCTCGAATTGAAAGGTCTTCGCCAGCGCTTCGCCGCGCAGCGACCAGCCCGGCAGCTCGGCCAGCGCGTTTTTGATTTTCGTCCGGGGCAAGGGTTTGCTCATGCCTCACGCTGGCTCATTCGCTGCGGCCGTCAAACGGCCGCGAAAGGAAACGACCTGCCCACGGAACACACGAAATACCCAGAAAATCCGGATGCTGCCGATCGGTTCGAATTTTTCCGTGTCTTCCGTGTGTTCCGTGGGCCACAAAATCCGTTTAAGTCCGAACCGTTCCCTTCTCCATCGGTCGGACAGGCTTCCCCCTTGTCAAATCCCACGCCCCCAACCTAACTCCTCCCCCATCGCATGCCCGCCGCTTCCTCGCCCGTCCCGAGCCAGCCGAAAGGGTCCGCCCTGCCGACACACGTCGCCATCATCATGGATGGCAACGGCCGCTGGGCCCGGCAGCGGGGCCTCCCGCGCATCGAGGGCCACCGCCGCGGCGTCGAGACCGTGCGGGCCATCATCGATGCCACGCGCGAACTGGGTATCCGTTACCTCACGCTCTACGCATTCTCGGTGGAGAACTGGAACCGCCCCCAGGACGAGGTCGGCGCGCTCATGGGCCTGCTCGAGTACTTTCTCAAGCGCGAGACGAAGACGCTGGTGAAGAATCGCGTCCGCCTCCTGACCATCGGCCGCACGCACGAATTGCCCGCCGTCGTCCGCAACCAGCTCGAGGTCGCGATGAAGGCGACGGCGAAGTTCACTGAGAACACGCTCGTCCTCGCCCTCAACTACGGGGCGCGCACCGAGGTGGTCGACGCCGCCCGCGCGTACGCCGCCGCCGTCGCCGCCGGCAAGGAAAAGCTCAACGACAGCTCCTGGGCCACCTTCAGCCGCTACCTCTACACCGCGGATCTGCCCGACCCCGACCTCGTCATCCGCACCTCGGGCGAAACGCGCGTCAGCAACTTCCTCCTGCTGCAGGGCGCGTACGCGGAGTTCATCTTCTCGCCGGTGCTCTGGCCCGATTTCACCAAGGCCGACCTCGCCACCGCCTGCGCGGAATTCGGCCGCCGCGAGCGGCGCTACGGCCAGACCAGCGAGCAGCTCAAGCTCGCCGGCACGGCTTCGTCCCGCTGATCGCCCCCAGGCGCCACGCCCGTTTCCGCCGTGACCAAGCGCATCATCAGCACCATCGGCCTGTGGACCATCGTCCTGCTCTGCGTGCGCTTTCTCGGCGCCACCGGCGGCATCTGGCTCGTGGCGCTGATCAGCGTGCTCACGCTCCGGGAGTTCTACGGGATGGTCGAGCGCATGGGCCTCGATCCCTTCGATCGCTTCGGCATGGTGATGGGCGCCGCGATCACCCTCGCGCCCTGTTATCTCTCGGCGTGGGTCCACCCGGACGAGTTGCTCGCGCTGGCAGTCATCGTGTTTTCCATCCGCATCCTCGGCGAACGCGAGCCGCACAACCGGGTCGAGACCCTCGCCTGGTCGCTCTTCGGCGTGGTGTACGTGCCGTTCATGCTCCAATTCCTGGTGCGCATCCTCCTCATCACGGCGCCGCATGCGCAGACCGGCCTCGTGCTCGCGATCTGGCTGATCGCTGTCTCGAAGTTCTGCGACGTCGGCGCGCTGCTCACCGGCCTCGCGTTCGGCCGCCACAAGATGACGCCGAACATCAGCCCGAAGAAGACCTGGGAAGGCGCCGCCGGCGGTCTCCTCGTCTCCGCGGCGATCGGCGCCGCCATCGCCTGGTTCTGCCGGAGCTACCTGCCCGCCACGTTCACCCCGGCCATCGGCGCGCTCATGGCCCTGCCGCTCGCCGCGCTCGCCGTCGTGTCCGATCTCGTCGAGTCGATCATCAAGCGCCGCGCCAACACCAAGGACGCCGGCCAGACGATCCCCGGCATCGGCGGCGTCTTCGACCTCTCCGACAGCCTGATCCTCAGCGCCCCCGTCGGGTACGTGTTCTTCCATCTTCTCTAGGAAGAACGGGGATGATCGATTGATTATCTGGAACTCAGGAAATCAGGAAACGATC
>CALFNJ010000556.1 GCA_937902865.1 uncultured Opitutaceae bacterium | reverse complement strand
ATCCAGGTCGCGTCGAGCAGGATCACCAGCAGGGTCCGTCCGGGCAGTTGGTGTTGAAAATCGGGCAGGTGTTCCGTCGCGGAAAGATTGACCGCAGTTTTCCCCGGATGGAGCAGCACCGGGAAAAAGGCCAGATCCCGCAGGAGTCAAAGCACCGTCTCGTCGCCGTCAAAACCGATGCCGACATGCAGCTCGCTGTTGGGCAGGCAGAGATGCGTGAGCCGGCCGGTGGCGGCCTTCTCCTGCTTGAATTCCTTCGGATGCATCAGAAACACGAACCGCGTCGCCGTCGGCATCGGCCGCAAGGAAGGGCACCAGCAGAGCGATTTCGGCCAGAAGCAGCGGTAGCAGGTTTCGCGAGGCACGGGTGGAAACAGAAGAAGGAAGGGAGAAGCGGAAAACGGAATGAAGAAATCCGATGCTGCGGAATTTTCACGCAGAGAACGCCGAGTACACAGAGGTCGGATTTTTCTCTGCGTGCTCGGTGTCCTCTGCGTGAAACCGGATCGAGATCACGGCGGATTTCTTAATTTTTCCGCAGCTCCTGCCGGATCAAGGGGCTGCAGCCGGGCGGAGAAATCCGCGCTATTTGGCGGGAGGGGAAGGTGGCGTGCCCGTGATCTTGTCGCGCAGGAATTCGAGCGCGACCGCGTGGCGGATGTAGCGGTGCCAGACGAAGACGAGGTCGAAGAGCAGGGCGGCGAGCCACCACAGGTAGAGAAAGCCGGCGCCGGCGAGAAGGACCGGCCAGAGCGGACCGGACTTTTCCGGCGGGGCGGCGAACGCGATCGTCGCAGCGAGCGCGAGGCCCGCGGTCCAGATCATCTGCTTCAGGGCGCCTGGTCCGTCGTGGCGCGGCGTGCCGAGACCCAGCAGGCGGCGCCAGTCCCGCGAGTTCAGGAGCAGGTTGAAAGCGACGAACGCGACGCTGACGAGCAGCGTTCCGGTTCCGGCGGGACAATGCAGCTTCGCCGGCAGGGTCTCGAGCCAGGCGAATTCAGGGGTCCGGGCATCGATCGCGAGATGGAAGATGAGCCCCGCCACGGCATAGAGGCCGGCGCCGAGGAAAAACCAGAATCCGCTGCGGGTCAGACGCGCGAACCGCAGCCAGACCGTGGTGCCCGCCAGGAGTCCGCCGAGGACGAGGACGTTGCGCAGCAGTCCGGGCTGTCCGTCGGTATCGTCCGGGTGCAGATAGTCGCCGACATTCTTGTAGAGAAAATACGTGCCGACCATCAGCACGATCAACGGCAGCAGATAACCGGCGCCGTAGCTGACGACGCGCGTGGTCCAGAGTCCCGGCGGCCCATCAGCAAGGCGCTTCTTTTCTTCGGCACTTGGCGCGGGAGAGGGGGCGACCACGCGACGGATGAAATGACCGAAAACTTCCGCATCGTTCCAGTAGTCGACGTGCGCCTTGCCAGGCAGGTAATAGCGGCCAAAGGCAAAATCGTCCTTCGCGTCGAAGGCGAAAGCCTGCTGGTAGCCGTGCTGCTCGATCCAATCGCGGGCGGTGTCCAATTCGAATCCGACCGGATCGGCGTAATCCGCATAATTGATCCAGCGGATCCGATCCGTGGGGCTGGCGGGCTGATAGGCCGGACCAGTGAACGAGCGGAACAGTCCCGGCCAGAGGATGAGGTGCTTGTCGATCGGCGAGCCGAGCGTCATGAACCCGCGCACGCGACGGATCCAGGGATGTTGCCTGGGATCGTCGCAGGCCTCGAGCAGCCCGAGCCAGGAAACGACGGTACCTTCGCTGTGCGCCACGAAGTGAATCTCCGCCTCGGGATAAGTCGTTCCGACGGCGGCGAGCGTCTGGTGAAACCGCCCGAGCACCTCGGTCCGAAGCGGTCCGAATTCCGCCATCAACTGCACGTCGCCGAGAAACGCATCGAGCAGCTCGCGGAGGTTGAAATCGACCAGCCCCGCCTTGCGGCCGAGAAACAGCAGTGCCTCGAGCACGCCGATGGTCTGGATCATTTCCTCCAGCACCATCCGGATGCGCCGATAATCGATGCCGCTGTTTTGCCCCTGGGTGGAATCCGCGAGCACGCGGACGCGATTCACCACGGAACGGGCCCACGCCTTGGTTTCCTGCAGCGTGTAACGCTCGGTCGAAATCCGGCGCGCGACGTCCGCCCAGTACACCTCGGCGAATCCGAGTTCACCCGAAAGGCCGGGGCGGACCGGCGGGTCGTTGATGACCACCGCGGGCTGGCCGTGCTCAAGCGCGCCGTAGAAGGCCCCCAGGGGCACCATGCCCGGATAGGCGTAGAAGTCGCAGAACCGGATCGTCGTCGCCAGCGCGGTCTCGTTGCGGACCTGGTCGCCGATGCCATGGACCGCCACGATGATCTTTTTCACCGCGGACGCGGAAGACGCGGAAGGGGTAGGCATGGAGAAGAAGTAAGAAGGAAGAAGGACCAATTAGGAAGCGCGGGCTGCGCTGCGAGGGCCATAAAGAACCGGAAACGGAGAGGCCCACGAAACACACAGAATACACGGAAAACAGAAATCTGAGTTCAGTGTAGTCCGTGTGTTCCGTGGGCCCTCATGCCGTTTTCTCGTTTTCAGCCGCGACTTCTTCCGGCTTGTTTCGTCTTTCCCCTCACTCCCTATGCACCACGTGTTCACCCCCGGCCGCGTGCTCGCGGCGTTTCTCTCCCTGACGGTTGCGGCCTTCACCGGCTGCGCTGATCTCGGTTCGACGAGCCAATCCTCGTCCGCGTCTGGCTCAACGACCGGTTCCGCGACGTCCTATAAATTCCAGTTCGGCGCCGCTCAGGCGGCCCCCGGCTACACGCTGGTGCCGCTCACCGCGGTCTATTCCGCCGGGACCGGCTACGGTTTCGAACCGGGCGCAGCAGTCACCGCGGTGACCGGGAATGCGAGCGATCCGTTGCAGCGCGGCGCGATCACGTCCGCGCAGCCGTACACGTTCTCGGTGGCGGTGCCGGAAGGCAGCTACCGCGTGACCGTGACGCTCGGCGATCCGCACGCGGAGTCGACCGTCACGGTGAAGGCCGAGGCGCGCCGCCTGATGCTCGAGCACCTCAAAATTCCGGCGGGCAAGTTCGAGACCCGCACGTTCACGGTCAATATCCGCAATCCGAAGATCTCCACCGGCGGCGAGGTGATCCTCGACAGCCGCGAATGGAATTTCGAAACCCACCAGGCGATCAGCCGCGGCTGGGACGACAAACTGACCCTCGCGTTCAGCGACACGCATCCCGCGGTGGCGGCCATCCAGATCGAGAAGATGACCGATCCAGTGACGCTCTTCATCCTCGGTGATTCGACCGTGACCGACCAGGGCGGCGGCGGCAGCAGCTGGGGCCAGATGGCGACGCGCTGGTTCAAGGCGCCCGTGGTGGTGGCGAATCACGCCGAGTCGGGCGAAACGTTGAAAGGCTTCCTGAAGGAGCGCCGCTGGGAGAAGGTCCTCGATTCGATGAAAGCGGGCGACTACGTGATCATCGAGTTCGGCACGAACGATTCCAAGAGCAGCGGACCGCAGAACATGTACCCGAACCAGGATTTCGCGGAGACCTACGCGCCTGCCAACACGACCTACAAGGAACTGCTGAAGCGGTTCGCCGCCGACGCGCAGAAGAAGGGCGCTTTCCCGATCATCGTTTCGCCCTCCGCGCGTCGTCAGGACAACCTCAGCGGGCCCGGCTCGCTTTCGGCCTACGCGATTGCCGCGATGGCCACGGCGAAGGAGATCGGCGTGCCGTCGATCGACCTCAACACGATGGGCCGCCAGATCAACACGGCGCTCGGCGACGAGGCCCCGAAGCAATTCGGCGACCAGACGCACCACGTCGATTACGGCGCTTACCTGCAGTCGAAGTGCATCGTGCTGGGAATCCAGCAGGCCAAGCTGCCGTTGGCCAAATACATCGTCGATGACTTCAGCTTTGATCCGACCCATCCGCAGCCCACGCCGTCGAACTTCCAGGTGCCCGCCGATCCGCGCCCGGCCGGCGCCGGCCGCGGCAACCGCGCCGGCGGTGCTCCCGCAAACGCGGCACCCGCGGACACAAAAAAGTAAGCAACGTTTCCGTCAGAGTCTTTCCTCATTGCGGGCGCCGTTCATCGGCGCCCTTTTTTTGCAAAAATCACCGCTTCCGATGTAGGGGCGTCCCTTGGGACGGCCGTTCGCGTCGCCCACCGAGGCCGCCCATATCGCCAAAGAACGCCCCTACATCGGAAGTCTCGCACAGAGGCGCAGAGACGCCGAGCTCGGCCCGCAGTCAGCATCATTGGATTGTGATGTCCGACCTCCGCGTTTCTGCGCCTCTGTGCGAGACGGATCGAAGCTGCGCCGCCGCGCGCTAAGTAGATTCCGCATGCGCCGGCGCCCACTTCGTCCTTTTCAGTTTCGGGCCTCCGCCTTAGTTCTCGCGGGATGGACAGCACTTCCCGCCAGGACCGCGACGCCGCGCCGGCTTCCGATCTGATCCGCCGGATCGCGGAGCTGAGCGAGATCGGCATCGCGCTCTCGCAGGAGAAGAACATCGATCGCCTGCTCGAAAGCATCCTGCTCGCGGCGAAGCAGATCACCAACGCCGATGGCGGTACGCTCTACCGGCGGCACGCTGCCACCAAGGACACGCTCAATTTCGAAATCATCCGGACCGATTCCCTCGGAATCGCGATGGGCGGGACGACCGGCACGCAGGTCCCGTTTGCGCCGGTGCAGCTCCGCAACCCTGACGGAAAGGAAAATACCTCGATGGTGGTCGCCTATTCCGTGCTGAAGGACTGCACGGTCGCGATTGCCGACGCGTATCAGGAGGAAGGCTTCGATTTTTCGGGCACGAAGGCGTTCGACCAGCGGACGGGCTACCGCTCGCAGTCGTTCCTCACCGTGCCGATGAAGAACCACGAAGGTGAGATCATCGGCGTGCTCCAGCTGATCAACGCCAAGGATCCCGCGACGGGAAAGATCGTGCCGTTCTCCGAAACCGACGCACGCCTGGCTCAGTCGCTAGCCTCACAGGGCGCCGTCGCGC
>CALFNJ010000555.1 GCA_937902865.1 uncultured Opitutaceae bacterium | reverse complement strand
TCCTCGATGCCGTGGAGGCTCAGTACGACAACCAGGTTCCCACGAGCGCGATCGGCGAGCATGTCAGGCAACGGCTGCGAAAAACCGATCAGGTCGCCTACGTTCGTTTCGCTTCAGTCTACAAGGAATTCCGCGACGTCTCGGAATTCGTCCACGAAATCAGCAGTCTTGAGCCTGGCGAGACGCCGGTCATACCGAAGTCCAAGAAATGACGCGTTCACCCCAGCTGCGGCGCCTTCATTTTCTCAATGCTCTTTTTGCCCCCGTGACGGGGCAGGATCTCTATCTCGCCCAGCAAATCGACGAAGCAATCAGCACCAGCATTGGCGACACCGTGGATCGTGAGCCGACCGATCCCGCTTTCGTCAATGCCGTCGCGCAACTTTTTGAAAAGCTCTGTGCCGATCAGCCGAAGCACGGATTTTTCCATTGGGATGCCGGTGCCGCTGAAACGGGCGACACCCCGCTGTTCGCTCGCGCCGGCGTGATGCAGGGGCTGCGGAAACTCGCAGTTTATCCGGAATCGACCCTGCTGATCACTAATCTACGTGCAGCCCACTGCCCGGCGTCGAAACGCTGGACTTCGCGCCGCCGGCAAAACTACGACGACAGCGTCGCACTGATTCGCGATTTGGCCGCTGCCCGTTCCCGTCGGAACGCGAACATGAATCTCCTGTTTTTGTAGAACCACGGAACACACGGAATACACAGAAAAGAGAAATGACTTCTGTGTATTCCGTGTGTTCCGTGGTCAACTAACGCCATGTCCAAAACGCTTTTCCAAAAAATCATCGACCGGGAAATTCCCGCGAAGCTGGTGCATGAGGACGATCTCTGCATCGCAATTCACGACATCAATCCGCAAGCTCCGGTGCACATCCTCGTGATCCCGAAAAAATTGATTCCACGCCTCGGACAGGCAACCGTTGCGGACCAAGCCTTACTCGGACATTTGCTGCTGACGGCAGCGAGCCTCGCCAGGAAACTCGGCGTCGCCGAATCGGGCTATCGCCTGGTGATCAACAATGGTCCGGACGGTGGTGAAAGCGTGCCGCACCTGCATGTTCACCTGCTCGGCCAACGATCACTGGCGTGGCCTCCGGGTTGACGATCATTTTTGCGGTTTTTAGCTGAGTACCGGCCGGCACCAATCCTACATAAATCAGAGTAGGGTTTTGCAATCGCAGGCGGAACAACCCGTCGGCCAACGTATCCCATTACCGGCGCCAACCGGCGACTGTAACGAAATTCCTCCCGAATCGTTTCGCCGGGTATCGCTTCGCATGAAATTCACGCCGTTCATTTCCGTCTGCTTTTTTTTACTCGGCACAACTTTTGGCTGGTGCGCGGAACAAATCGCCGCGCCCTCCGATCCAGCGCCAGCGGTCGGAGAAAAATCTCCGGACCTTCAACTTCATCTGATCGGTCAATTCGACAAAAACGGCGATCGCCAACTTGACGCCACGGAACGACAGGCCGCACGCGCCTATCTCGCCCAGCACCCGGAATCGACGCCGGAAACCTCCCC
>CALFNJ010000554.1 GCA_937902865.1 uncultured Opitutaceae bacterium | reverse complement strand
CGCAAAGGCGCGGCCGGTGCGAGTCTGCCGGAGTCCAACCGGACCATCGCCATCCCGGCGGGCGCGGGTTTCTGGCGGAAGCTGCTGGCCTTCTCCGGCCCCGGCTATCTCGTCGCCGTCGGCTACATGGATCCGGGCAACTGGGCCACGGATCTCGCGGGCGGTTCGCAGTTCGGCTACACGCTGCTGAGCGTCATCCTGCTCTCGAACCTGATGGCGATCCTGCTGCAGTCGCTCTGCGCGAAGCTCGGCATCGTGACGGGACGCGATTTGGCGCAGGCCTGCCGCGACCACTATCCGCGGCCCATTGCGGCGAGCCTGTGGCTCTTGTGCGAGATCGCGATCTGCGCGTGCGACCTGGCGGAGGTCATCGGCACCGCCATCGCGCTCAACCTGCTGTTTCACATTCCGCTCGTATGGGGCGTCTGCCTGACCGCGCTCGACGTGCTCCTCGTGCTCTGGCTCGCACACCGCGGCTTCCGCTGGCTGGAGGCGCTGGTCATCTCGCTCGTGCTGCTTGTCGGCGTGTGCTTTGGGCTGGAGATCCTGTTTTCAAAGCCCGCAGTGCGCGACATCCTCGGTGGCTTCCTGCCGACGACGGAGATCATCCGGAATCCGGCGATGCTCTACGTCGCGATCGGCATCCTTGGGGCGACGGTCATGCCGCACAACTTGTACCTGCACTCCTCCATCGTCCAGACGCGGAAATACGTGCAGGACTCCCCAGGGAAGGCCGAAGCGATCAAGTTCGCGACGATCGATTCGACCGTTGCCCTGATGTTCGCGCTCTTCATCAACGGCGCGATCCTCGTCGTGGCCGCGGCGACCTTCCACACCCAGGGCCGGACGGACATCGCGGAAATCCAGGACGCACACCAACTGCTGGCCCCGATGCTGGGCGTCGGCGCGGCGGGCGTGCTGTTCGCGGTGGCGCTGCTGGCGTCGGGCCAGAACTCCACCCTGACCGGCACGCTCGCCGGCCAGATCGTGATGGAGGGCTTTCTCAATATCCGTCTCCAGCCTTGGCTGCGCCGCCTCATCACGCGCGGCATCGCGATCGTGCCGGCGGCGTTCGTCGCGGGCTTTTACGGCGAAAGCGGGACGGCGAAGCTGCTCGTCTTCAGCCAGGTGGTGCTGAGCCTGCAACTGCCGTTCGCGGTCATTCCGCTGGTGCTGTTCACGGGCCAGCGCGAAAAGATGGGGGAGTTCGTGAATCCCTGGTGGGTGAAGGTCCTGGCCTGGGCGACCACCGCGATCATCGTCGTGCTCAATCTCAAGCTGCTCCTCGACTTCCTCGGGTTGACGGGCGGAGCGGCTCGCTGATCTTGCTGCCATGTACCGCCGCATCCTTGTCGCCCTGGAGAATGGTCCCGCAGACGAGACGCTGGTGCCCCACATCGGCGACCTGGCGCGCCGGCTCGGCTCCGAACTGCTGCTGGTGCACGTCGCCGACGGCTGGGCCGCGCGGAATTTCGAGCAACTGAAGCTGGCGGAGTCCGACGAGATGAAGATCGACCGGGCGTATCTCGAAACCGTGGCGAGCCGCCTGCGCTCGAGCGGACTCTCCGTGACAACGCTGCTCGCCCTGGGCAATCCGCCGGCGGAAATTCGCCGGACGGCCGACGAGCGCCAGTGCGACCTGATCGCGATGACTTCCCACGGGCACAAGCTCCTCGGCGACATCTTCCTCGGCAGCACGATCGAAAAAGTCCGGCACAACACGATGATCCCGATCCTCGTCGTGCGCGCCGGCAGCGGGAACACCCGCTCGCCATTTCCGGGGAGAGAGGGAAAAGTAGCGGGTAGCGAGTAGCGGGTAGTGAGTAGTCAGAACAGTTGCGGATAGGGATGGTTCGGTGGTTCGCATGCCCGCTACTCACTACTCGATGCTCGCTACGGTTTTCGCGTCTGCACGCGACCTTTCCGCTTGCTCCGGGGACAGGGAAAGTGCGGGGTAACATTCGCGACGGGCACACGTCATGCCCCTTCGCTCCCGG
>CALFNJ010000553.1 GCA_937902865.1 uncultured Opitutaceae bacterium | reverse complement strand
GACCACGCCCGTTTCCGACCGCCGTTCCTGATTTCCTGAGTTCCAGATAATAATCAATGACTCCCTCAATCTTCTTCCGCTCGCGGCCGGGGCGCGAACATCAGGAGGACGAAGAAAAGGATGATGAGAAAACCGATGCACCCGTTTCCGGCGCGGTCCCAGGTATCGGCGAGGTAAAACATCAGGGCGGACTGCTCCTGGTCGATCGAGCCGAGCTGGTCCTGCACTTTCTGCAGGGAAATTTCCAAGCCGTCGCGCTCCCAGATCAGCCGCGTGCGATCCTGCTTGAGATCGGCCTGCTTTTTCCGCGCCGCGTCACGCAACACCTCCATGCGCTTCATCTGTTCGTCGTTCGCCTTCTGCTGCGCCGGATTGCCCACGTAGCGGTCCCAGGTGCTCGCCAGATCCCGGAGCGTGGCAATCACCCGGTCGGCCTGGGACGCCCGCGCATCCTCGGCATCGATCTCCGCGCTGGTCTCCTCCCGTTGCTTTCGCACCTTTTCCAGCGAGGCCTGAACCTGCTGCTCCTGGCTCTTCAGATCGGCCAGGCGCGCGCTCCGCTGACGGACAAAGTCGCCTCCGTCATGACGGTAACGCCAGTAGCTGAGCGCGCCCAGCAGCAGGAGCACCAGCAGCGCACCGGCGAGAACCCGGATCAGGAGCCAGCCAAGGAATTTCACCAGCATCGTGGAAAGGTCGGAGGGCGCATTCAGGTCGGGCCACCGGGAGAAGCAAGCCAGTGTTTTGCTTGCGGATTGCGGGATACGGATTGCGGGAGTTTCCCAACGGCCCAGGCCGCTCCGTTCACTTTGGCGTTTGGAGTCTTTGGCGCTTGGGACTTGAGGTTCGTGAATCCGCAACCCGCAATCCGCACTCCGCAACCATCGCCCGGCGGACTTGTTTCGTCGTTGCTGAGCGTTGGCCGGATTTGCAGAGTCCGCCACCCCCGCCATGAAAAGCGTCCTCCTTTTCTGCAGCGCCGTCGCCTTGCTTGTCGCCGGCCGGGCGCGGGCCAGTTCGACGGATTCCGCCATCCTCGCGGCCATGAAGCTGGGCGATCAGCCCAATTACAGCTGGACCGCCGCCGTCGTGCGCGACTCGCGCTCCTATACGATCGAGGGCAAAACGCTCGTCGGCAGCTACACGCAGGTGACCGTTCCCGCCAACCTCGCGCTGCCGGCCAGCAATCCCGCCCTGCGCGGCCGGGTCGGCCGGGGCAGCACCGACAGCGAGGTCGTGGCCATCTTCAAGGGCGACGAGAAACACGTCGTCGAAACCTCCGAAGGCTGGCTCACGCCCGCGGAGTTTTCCACGCTGCCTCCGGCGCCGCGCACCGGCTCGGGGCGGCGCCGCGGACTGGTCGCCGACCTGCCGCTCACCTTCGCGATCAGCCAGCCGCACGAGGACATCGGCATCATCATCGGCAGCAGCACCGATCTTCGGGTCGACGACGGTGGCATCGTCAGCGGCCGGCTGTCGGACACCGCCGCCCGGCTCCTGCTGCTCCCGCCCGGCCAGGAAAACGTCGCCCCTCAGCAGGCCGCCGGCAGCTTCAAGTTCTGGATCAGCGGCGGCATGCTGACACGGTATGAGGTCCAGATTAACGGCATCGTCTCCGTGGAAATCGGCGGCAGCCGCCGCCTCGTGAAAACCAGCCAGACCGTGACCACCGAGATCAAGGAGGTCGGCACGACGAAGCTGACCGTGCCGCCCGAAATCAAGGCGAAGCTCGAGTAGATCCTCGCCCACAACGTTCACTGCCGCCCTGAGATGATCTCCGGAATTTCACCACAGAGGCACGGAGACACCGAGAACACGGATCGGAAGCCGAGGTTCGCTCTCGGTGTCTCCGTGCCTCTGTGGTGAAATCCCGAAAATCCGCCGCTTTCTCCTCCGGGAAATTATCCCTTTTCATCATCCGCCAAGCCTCTAGCTTCGGAACCGCCTCCCGCTTCCCGCTACCATCAACCCTGTGCCATCCATGCTGAAGGAATTCAAGGAATTCGCCATCAAGGGCAACGTCGTCGATCTCGCCGTCGGTGTGATCCTCGGCGGCGCTTTTGGCGGCATCGTCAACTCCCTCGTGAAGGATGTGATCATGCCGCCCGTCGGCCTGCTCGTCGGCGGCGTCGATTTCGGCAATCTCTTCGTCGTCCTGAAAAATGGCACGAAGGCGCCGCCGCCCTACCTCACCCTGGCGCAGGCCACGGACGGCGGCGCGGTGACGATCAACTTCGGC
>CALFNJ010000552.1 GCA_937902865.1 uncultured Opitutaceae bacterium | reverse complement strand
TCGCCGGATCTGTATCGGACGGATTCGTCCGGCCTTGGCCCGGGATCCGCTGCTGAGGACCGTCACCCCGGGGTGAGACGTCGCCCATGCCGGCGCGACGGACCCGTTCGTGCATCTGCAGCTTCATGTCTTCGAGCGCATCGCGCTGCTTCGGCGTCAACCACGTGGCGATGTCGAGATGCATGCGTTCCACGATCTTGGCGATATTCTGAACATTTTCCCGGTTCAGGCGCTGGATATCCTCTCCGGCTTTCAACACGACGGGACGGATTTTTTCCTTTTGATCGTCCGTCAATTTGAGGTTCCGGCTCAACTGAATGAGCATGCCGGGGCCGATCGCGCCCATTCCCTGGAATTGTCCCTGCTTCTGCCAGCTGTTGCCCGGGCCGCCCTGGCCACCCGGCCGGTCGAAGCCGGCGAAGCCCGACGGACGACGCCCGCCGGAGGCGCGCAGCGTGAACAGTCCGCCAAAAACCGCTCCGGCGATAAACACCGCAACGAAGGCGAAAATGACTTTCCAGGGTTTCTCCATGATTTCCCCGGTCAGGAAAGATCGAGCACGACGCTCACCGCATCCTGGGTCGGCAGCAGTTCATCGTCGGAAGAGGATGTGGCGGAGGAAGAGCTGGTCAGTGCGGAGTAATTGACCGCGAGGCTCAGGATCGCGAGCAGCGAAGCCACGCCCACGGCGCGCAGCGCGAAGCGCTCGACCAGCGAGGCCATCTTGCGCTCCTGCGTGAAGGCGAGCGCCGCCACCCGCGTCGCGAAGCCATAAGGCGCTGCCGTGTCGCGATCGTCCGACGCCCGGCGCGCGGCGGCGACGAGGCGGGACCAGGGGTGTTGGGGGTCGGTGGGATTCATGAGCGTTCCTTTCGTTTAAGTTCTTCGAACAGTTTACGCAACTTCCGTCGTGCACGAAAAGCGCGAACCTTGACTAGTGACGTGTTCCAGCCGGTCAGGGCACAGATCTCGGCAATTGTTTTTTGTTCGAGATCGAGAAATTGAATGACGAGGCGGTCATCGGGCTTGAGTTGATCCAGAAGCTTATGGACCAATTCGTGCGCGGCAAACGAGTCGTTCGCGGCCACATCGTTTTCGTTGGTCATCACCGCGTCGAGCACCTCGGCCTCGTTTTCTGATAGGTCAGCCCAGCGAAATTCCGGCCGCCGCTTCTGCGCGCGGAGATGATCGATGCAGGTCGTCACCGCGATGCGGGAAACCCAGTGCGGAAAAGGCACCGCTCCCTGATATTGGGCGAGTCGGGTGAACATTTTCATGAAAATCTCCTGAGCCAGATCCTCTTCCGAGACCCGGCGAGGCAGATGGGAACGGACGATGCGGATGACCAGCGGGTGGAGGTGTTCCACGAGCTCCCGCGCAGCTGCCTGATCGCGCAGGCGCACGCGGTCGAGACAGCCAGCCAGATCAAACGACTGGTCGTCAGCCATAATGTAAAAGAAATGGAGGCAAGATCGCCACCCCCCTGCCCGCCGGGAATGGAACTTGCCCGGTTACGACTCGCGGCGGCCTCACTTGACAGCCCTTCATGAGATCGGAAGAGCGTCGTGTAGGGCAA
>CALFNJ010000551.1 GCA_937902865.1 uncultured Opitutaceae bacterium | reverse complement strand
CACCCCGTCACCAACATGAGTTTTGAGCAGAAGAAGATCATCGATAAGGGCGCGACCATGCGCCTCGGCAGCTACGAGTGCGCGCTCACCCCGGGCACGCGGGCCGCGCGGGCCTACGACGCGGAGAGCATCCGCGAGCGTCACCGCCACCGCTACGAGGTGAACAACGCCTACGTCGGCCAGCTCCAGCGCGCCGGCATGGTGATCAGCGGCATCAACCCCCGCCGGAACCTCGTCGAGATCATCGAGCTGAAGGACCATCCCTGGTTCCTCGCCGTGCAGTTTCACCCCGAGTTCCAGTCGAAGCCCAACCGCGCGCATCCGCTTTTCGCCGCCTTCATCGCCGCCACGATCAAGCACAAGCACGGCGGCAAGCCGTCGAAGCCTGCCGCGAAAAAGAAAAAGAAGCGGGCCTGAGCGGATTTTGTAACCACGAAATACACGAAACACACCAAACGATGAAAGAGGTGACCGGATAGTGCCGATTTTCGTGTCTTTCGTGTGTTTCGTGGTTACCTCGCTTTTTCCTCATGATTTTCAATTCCAGGAAGCTCCTCGTCATCGCCGGCCCCTGTTCGCTCGAGAATGAGCGCGTCTGCCGCGCGGTCGCGGAGAAGCTGGTGAAGATCGGCCGGAAGCACCCGGCGCTGAAGCTGGTGTTCAAGGGTTCCTTCGACAAAGCCAACCGCACCTCCCTCGCCGGCGCGCGCGGGACGGGCATGGAAGCCGGGCTGGAACTGCTCGCGCTGATCAAGCGGGAGTACGGCTTCCCGGTACTGACGGATGTCCACGAGAGCACCCAGGTGAACGCGGTCGCGAAGGTCTGCGATATCATCCAGATCCCCGCCTTCCTCAGCCGGCAGACCGACCTGCTGCTCGCCGCGGCCGCGACCGGCCGGGTGGTGAACGTGAAGAAGGGCCAGTTCCTCTCGCCGCCGGAGATGAAGCACGTGGCCGACAAGCTCCGCCAGGGCCGGGCGAAGGAGATCTGGCAGACGGAGCGCGGCACGACCTTCGGCTACCAGAACCTCGTGGTCGACATGCGCTCGTTCGCGATCATGAAGCAGAACGGCCTGCCCACCGTGTTCGACGCCACCCACAGCGTGCAGTTGCCCGGCGCGGCCGGCGGCAAGAGCGGCGGCCAGCGCGAGTTCGTGCCGCCGCTGGCGAAAGCGGCGCTCGCGGCCGGCGCGGACGGACTTTTCCTCGAGACGCACCCGAATCCCGACAAGGCGATCAGCGACGGCCCGAACATGATCCCGCTCGCGGAGCTGCCTGACCTGCTTGCGGACTGCCTCGCCGTCTGGAAAACCGTCCGCAGGTAAGGCAGGAGCGCCGCCGGGCGGCGCAACGTTCAACGTCCAACGTTCAACGTTGAACATTCAACGTCAGACCTCCTGCGGGGAAAACTGGCTGACGGGATCGGCTCCGGGCGTTGGACGTTCAATGTTGAACGTTGGATGTTGGACGTTGGCTCGTGCACCTGTCTCCAGTCTCCCGATGACTGTCGCCTGATTTCCTTCGCGCGCCGACCCTTGACCAAGTCAGTGACCCTCCCACACTTGGCCGGAACCACTCTGCTGATGGACACTTTTCTGATCGACGTGCCGATGCCTTCCATGGGCGCAACCGTGAACGAACTCACGGTGGTCACGCTCAAGGTCGCCCCCGGCGCCCAGGTCACCAAGGGGCAGAAGCTCGCGGAGCTGGAGAGCGACAAGTCCATTTTCGAGTTCGAATCCCCCTGCGACGGCACGGTTCGGGCCATTCTGGGCAAGGCGGGCGACGTGATGACCTCCGGCTCGACGTTTCTCCAGATCGAGACCGCGGACGCCTCCCTCAAGCATCTGAAGGCGAAGGCCCCGGGCGCGTCCGGCGCCGCGGCGGCGGTCGCTGCTCCCGCTTCCCAATCCCCCGTTACCGGTGCCCAGGCTCCGGTAATCTGGACCCCCCGAGCGACCAAGCTGGCTCAGGAAGCCGGCCTGGATCCCGCGAAGATCAACGACATTGAAGCGACCGGCCCCGGCGGCCGCGTTTCCGGCGACGACGTGACGCGCTACCTGGCCCGCCGCAAAGGCTGAGCTACACTGCGCCTGGGATCGGTCTGCGTTTTCCC
>CALFNJ010000550.1 GCA_937902865.1 uncultured Opitutaceae bacterium | reverse complement strand
GAGGACATGTGCACCACGGTGCCGCCGGCGAAGTCGATCGCCTTGATCGTCGCGCTGGCGTTCCAGACGCCGTTCATGAAGCCCGTGGCGCCCCAGACCATGTGCGCGAGCGGGAAGTAAACCACGAACATCCAGACCGTCATGAAGAGCAGCATCGCGCTGAACTTCATGCGCTCGGCGATCGCGCCGACGATCAGCGCGGGCGTGATGATCGCGAACATCAGCTGGTACATCGAAAAGACGTTCTGCGACACCCAGTAGGCGTAGTCCGTGTTCGGTGCGCTATCGACGCCCTTCATGAAGAAGAACTCCGAGCCGCCCAGAAACGGACTGTTGAAGCTCTTGCCGAAGACCAGGCTGTAGCCGAAGGCCCACCAGAGGATGGTGACGAGGCCGGCGAGGCCGAGACACTGCGCCATGACGGAGAGAATGTTTTTCGTGCGCACCAGGCCGCCGTAGAAAAGAGCGAGACCCGGCAGCGTCATGAACAACACCAGCGCGGCCGAGGTCATCATCCAGCCGTTGTGACCGGGACCGGACGTGCCGACGCTCGGCGTCGTCAGGCCCGCGGGAATCGCGCCCTTGGCGTCCTTCAACGCCGCGGTGGGATCCCCGTTCGTGAGATAGGCCTCGAGCCCGGCCACGCGCTGCTCGAGCGTCGGAGCCGGCGGCGCCGCGGGCGCGGCGGCATCGGCGGCACGCACGGACGGACAGAGGAGCGCCGTCAGGAAAGAAACCAAAGCGAGCTGGCGGAGTGCCGCGCGCAACCATTTTGGACCTGAAGTCTGGGTGATCATAGTGGTGTGGGAATGCATCCGCCTGGGCAGTGCTGGGATTGTTTGCTGATGACTTACGGACGTTTTGAAGCGGTTCAGCCGAGCGTCCGCCCGGGCGGAACGGCCACCCGAGCCTCGCTGGAGGAACGGGGATCACTTTAGCAGGCGGTATGCCAAGAGGTCGGGCGGTGAATTCAGAAGTCGGGAAGCCATGAACGGGATAGCTCCATGGCCCTGAATTTCAGATCGGCCCCGGGACCACGAATGGGGACGCGTTCGATGTAGGGGCGTTCCTTGCGGACGCCCGTTCGCGCCGCGAACCGAAAACCGGGCGTCCACGAGGAACGCCCCTACATCGGATTCAGACGAGCCGTCGGTCGCATTTCTGTGGGTAGGGCGCGTTGTCCCCAACGCGCCGGTTTTGCTCTGTCGGACGTGAGACGCGGATGACGGTTACGGCGCTTTAGGGATAAAGCGCCCTACCATAATGCGCCCTACCCGATCGTTGGATCGGTCTAGAAATCGAGCGCCTTCAGGTCGCCGATCTTCACGTCGAAGCGTTCCTTGTAGGGCTTCACGCGCTTGAAATCGCTCCAGACGAGATCGGCTTCCGCGCCGAGCTTGAAGAAGAGCACGACGCGAGCGGTGCCGCTGGCGTGGATCGTTGCTGGCTGCGAGGCGTATTTCGAATCGATGGACTGGAAACGGATATCGAGGCCGAAATTCGTGACCTTTGTCGTACCCAGCGCCACGCGGAAGGTCTCCTTCAAGCCGGCGGTGAGCGCCTCCAGTTCATGGCGGGATTTGTTCACGGTCACCATGACGAGAATCTTGTCGAGCGGAGCACGCCGGTAGGCCTCCTTGCGCAGCGGTACTTCGTAGCGGACGACCTCCGCGGTTTCCTCCGCCACCGTTGCGTGGTCGAAATCGAAATACTCCGCCAGCGGCCGCTCGTTGCGGCGCTTCAGTTCGCGCTGCTTGCGACGCTCCCAGGACTTGAGGTCGTCGGGCGTCGGCACCCGCCCGTCAATCTCCAGCAGCTGCCATTGCTGGTCGTCGGGCTTGGACGGATCGTAGCGCTCGAGGCGCACCTCCACCGGCTTGTTGCGATCCTGCACCTGCCGCCGCTGCGTGTAGGCCCAATGATCCTCGTCCGCGATCCACTTCCGGATCGCCTCGTCGAGCAGCTCCGGCGGATCGGCCCGAAGAGCGGTCGTCAGCGTGCAAAGGCCCAGGGCCAACAGAAGGAAAAGCGCGGAACGCACCGTTAAAATTGCAGATTTCGGGTTGCGGGTTGCGGAATGGTCCAGACGGACAAGCAGACCGGTCCACGCGACTGGAGACAGCGTGGCCGACGAAAAGGTTCGGGCAAGATTGGTCGAAAAGGTGGGGCGCGTTATCCCTAACGCGCCGTAGCCGTTATCCGCGCTCTCCGAATAGCAGAACCAAACCGGCGCGTTAGGGATAACGCGCCCCACCTTTTCGATCCCGGACGGGCGGGCCGCCCGTCCCTACCTTTTTGGCCTCAGGCTTTCGGTGTTTTCCGTGTGTTCCGCGGGCCAATCACTCACATCCGGCAGATCAGCAGCTCGCGCTCGTAGACCATTTCCTTGGGAAGGCGGTCGTGCAGGTCGAAGAAGAGCTCCTCGTGTCCCATGATTTCCGCGCGCCAGGCGGTGCGGTCGACAGCCTGGAGTTCGTCGAAGGTGGCGCGGGGAAATTTCAGACCGGTCCAGTCGATGTCCTCGTGACGCGGCACCCAGCCGATCGGCGTCTCGCGACCCAGCGCACGACCGCGGGCGCGGTCCACGATCCATTTCAGGACGCGCATGTTTTCGCCGAAGCCGGGCCAGATGAACTTTCCGTCCGCGTCCTTGCGGAACCAGTTCACGTGGAAAATGCGGGGCGTCTCGCTCAGCCGCTTCTGCATCGCGATCCAGTGGTGGAAATAGTCGCCCATGTGGTAGCCGCAGAACGGCAGCATTGCCATCGGGTCGCGCCGGACCTTGCCGACGATGCCCGCGGCAGCCGCGGTCATCTCCGAACCCATCGTCGCGCCGATATAGACACCCGCGCTCCAGTTGAACGCCTGATAAACCAGCGGCATCGTCGTGGCGCGGCGTCCGCCG
>CALFNJ010000549.1 GCA_937902865.1 uncultured Opitutaceae bacterium | reverse complement strand
TTTCCCTATTCGTTTCTCGTCAAGACCCCGCTCTCGCAGCTCGCCACCTTCACCCTGGCCGGCGGCGCGGCTGTCGTGGCGTGGTCGCAGCAGCGCGGCGGAAAGTGGCCGCGGATCAAGGCGGATCTCTATCGCCTCACGCCCCTGCTCGCGCTCTTCGGCGTCTACTGGGTGGTTTCGATCCAGACCCACCTCAACATTGGACACCGGCACATCCTGCCGACCTATCCGGTGTTGTTCATCGCCGCCGGGCTGCTGTGGCGTGCGGGAGGCTCGCGTCTGCTGGCGACCCTGGCGGTTTTTCTGGTGCTCGGAAACGCCGTGGAGTCGGCGACCGTGCGGCCGAGCTATCTCGCCTATTTCAACCCGCTCGCCGGCGGACCGGCGAACGGCTGGCGTCACCTCGTCGACAGCTCTCTCGACTGGGGCCAGGACCTGCCGCGGCTGGCCACCTGGCTGCGGCAGGAGGCGAAGCCGGGTGAACGCGTGTATGTTTCCTACGCCGGCAGTGACGATTTTCGCTACGAAGGCATCCGGGCGCAGGAACTGGCGTCCGTCTATAACTTCAACCAGCCCCGCGAATGGTATGAACTGGAACCTGGCCTCTACTGCCTCAGCGCGACCGCACTGCAGAACGTCTACAGCGGCTGGCGCGGCCCGTGGACGCTCGGGAAAGAGCGCAGCATGCTGGCGTACCGCTCGATGCTCGCCGAGGCGCCGCCGCCGCAGACCGCGGCGGAACGCAAGGTGCGGGCGGATCGGCTCTTCAACCTCGACCAGCTGCGCTTCGTGCGACTCTGCAATTACCTGCGCATCCGCCAGCCCGACGCGATGGTCGGCTACAGTTTCCTCATTTATCGGTTAAGCGGCGCGGAAGTGCACGCCGCGGCTTACGGCACGATGAATGAATTCGCCGCCATCATGGACCAGGCCATCCGCGCCAAGGCGAAGACACCCTGACTGACTGCGACACCTCCGTCGCATGGCGGGGCGCGTTATCCCTAACGCGCCGAAACCGTTATCCGTGTTTCAGGTCGGACAGAGCTGAACCGGCGCGTTAGGGATAACGCGCCCCACCCTCATACCGTCGAATCAACCCACGCGACCGGGAGGTCGCGTCCCCCGTTTCAGACCGCCTCAGTTGGCTAGGGCAGCATCTTGAACCAGCGGTCAATCGCACCGCTGTCGCTCTTCTGGATCGTCGACTTCAGCTGCGGGGTGATGGGAACCGCCGTGCCGCGCCGCTTCGCCCAAGCCTTGAGCTTGGCCTCATCGATGGCCGTCACCCGGCTGATGCGAATCCGATAAACGGGGGAGAAGGTCTTTTCCGCCACCAGCTCGAGGGTCACCCCGTCGCCGAGATCGTCGTCGATCGACGGCAGGAGAATGCCTTTGTCGTAATCCACGCCGATCCGCTGCACGACGAAGAAGTGGTTGAAGCTGTGATTGCGGAAATGGAACGCATAGTTCTCCGGACTGCGGGCCAGCGTGTCCACCGGGATGCTCGACTTGCGATGGATGAACCACTGCAGGCCCGAGCCACCGTCGACCGCGAGAGCCGTGTCGTCGCCGAGGCCATCGATGAAATCGGACAGCCAGGTGTTCGTCCGAGCCGCGAAATTCTCCTGCGAGTAGCGATGCATCGCCACGCTCGGGAGCGTGAAACCGATGATGAAGACGCCCGTGATCGCCAGCAGCCATTGCCACCGGGACCGATGGGAAACGAGGCGCGGGAAAACGAACAGGAACGTCAGGATGAGCAGCAGGTGGGAAGGCAGGCTGAGCCGGCGGATGATGATGTCGTCGAACTGCCCCCAGAAATAACAGAGCATCAGGACCGTGTGCAGCATCAGGCCGAGCATGAAGATGCAGAAAACCGCCTGCGCCGCCTGCTGGCGGAAGAGGGCGCGGTGCTCGCGATAGAGCACGAGCACGAAGAAGGCCACGCCCACGACGCCGAGCACCGACACCAGCAGCGAATTCGGCTGGGACCCGTCGGTGGCGAGGAAGAAGTTCAACGCATGCGCGACGTTATCGTAGAAAAAGCGCGGACTGAAAGGCGTGTCGGATCCCGGGCCATCGTTGAGCTGCCAGGTTGCGGTCGTGATTTTGAAGACGTTGAAGTGCAGCGGCACGATCACGAGCAGCAGCGGCGCCACCAGGACCGGCCAGGACAGATCGACCGCGCGCTGGCGCCACCACTGATACAGAATCACGACTCCCACGGGCAGGATGAAGAGCGCGGACTCGTACCGCGTCTGCGCGAGGAGAATGCCGGCAAGCACGAACGCCCCCAGGCGATCGGTGTCCGGACGCTCGACGTAGCGCATGCCGAACCAGAGCGTGGCGACGATCATGACCAGGTTGAGCAGCTCGAAGCCGCTGCTGGCGACATTCTGGTGGACCAGCGGGATGGAAACGACCAGCAGGACGGCCGCCACCCCCGCGGGCCGGCCCGCAAGCCGCCGGCCGACGAGAAAGACCAGGGCGACGAAAACCACCGTCAACAGCCCATTCAGCACGAAGGCATTGCTCACCCGATAGCCGGTGAGATCGTGCAGCACCGAAAGCAGGAACGGGAAAAACAGCGGACGCTTGTCGACGTAGACCTGGAGGGCGGTGAAATTGCCCGCGAGATCATAGCCGCGCACGGTCGCTGCCGCCTCGCGCGCGAAATGCATGCGCAGCGCGGTGTCCTGCAGCACCACCTCATCCATCACCATCTTGAACTCATGCCGTTCCTGGATGTGCAGGAAAACGCTGCCCGCCAGCACCAGCGCCACCGGCCCGGCCCAGATCCGCCAGCTTTTCCAGCCGGCCGCCACCTCCGCCCGCAGGCTTCGCACCGCGCAGAGCGTGAAAAGCACGGTGACCAGCAGGATCTGCCAGTAGCCGTATTTTTTCACCAGCATCACCGCCTCCGCGGGAGCGTGCCGGTAGCTGACGAAGCCAAAAACCACCGCCAGCGCGGCGATCAGCCCGAACAGGATGCTTTTGCGGAGCATAAAAAAACCGCCCGTTTTGCAACGGGCGGTTCGAATTGGAAACCCAAAAACTTTACTGGTTGTACGTCAGCGTACGGGCGCCAGCGATGTTCGTGACGACGATCGGGGTGCCCTGGGTGAAGTTGAGCGGGTAGGACTCGTTGGCCACCGTGTTCAGCGCCTTCACGTAGTTCGAGGAACCGATGAGGTCGGCGATGCCGGCGGTGGAGGTACCGTTCTCGAGGAAGTACTGGTCAGCCGCGGCACCGAGCTGGCGCATGTTGTTATACACGGCCTTGTCCTGCGAGCTGGAGCGAACCTTTTGGAAGGCGGGAATCGCCATGGCGGCCAGGAGGCCGATGATGACGACGACGATCATGATTTCAACGAGGGTGAAACCCTTGGAGGATTGGTTAACGGTCTTCATGGGATGCGTATTTGGTACTGTTGTTTTATTTATGATATGCGTTGCCCGGAGGGACAACCCGGCGAGTGAGTTGCAAATCCATGGCGCTTGCAAGCCCTTTGTTCGGAGTTTTCTGGGAACGCTTCCTGTTTCTCAAATGCGCATCCTGGCGTCAGAAAGCAGGGTTAGCCGCAGCTGATTCAGGCCGCTCGGCTGCGTTGGGGAAACGGCAAGGGCTGCTCCAGCATTCGCCATCACCCGACCCAAATACTTATCCAAGAGGGACTAATCAGTTCCCGTAAGTGAGCGTCCGAGCCCCCGCAATGCCTGAGACAATGATGGGGGCCGCCGCCGTATAATTAACGGGATAGGTCTCCCCGGCCACCACGGTAAAGGATTTTACGTACCCGGTGGACGCCACGAGGACGGTGAAAACGACGGTGTTGGTGCCTTTTTCCGTAAAATACTGGTCAGCCGCTGCCGCCAGCAGCCGCATGTTATTCAGGACCGCCTTGTCCTGCGAAGCCACCCGGACCTTCTGGAACGCGGGAATCGCGAGCGCCGCCAAGAAACCGATGATCACGACAACCACCATGATCTCGACCAGCGTGAAAGCTTTGGGGCGCGGGGATTTCGTAGGCTTCGAGAGGCTAGCTCATCATCCCGGAGCAGAAACGCCCTGCAAAACATTTTTTGCCCCAATTTTATTTCTTCTTCTTCTTCGGAGAGCTGGCCTTCTTTTTTGACGCCGCGGTCACCTGCTTTTTGGGCGCCTTGGCGGCCTTGGCCGGTTTTGCCTTCGGCTTGGCGGGCTTCGGCACGGCCAGCAGTTCGTCGACCGACATCTCCTTCGCGTCCTTCCACAGACTCTCGAGCCGGTATTTTTCGCGATTTTCCGGGGTGAACAGGTGGATCATCACGTCAAACGCGTCGACCACCGTCCAGCCGCTCTCCTGCGCCGTCTCAATTCCGACAATGTGCGCCTGCGCGCCGTCGAGCGCCTTTTCCAATTCGATTCGCAGCGCCCGCAGGTGTGGCTCGGAAGTGACGGTCGCGACGATGAGATAGTCCGTGATGGATGACTGCTCGCTGATATCCAGGATGCGCAGGTCACCGGCCTTCTTGTCGGCGAGCACGGCGCAGCAGAGTTTGACCAGCGAAAGCGAAGCGGGCGCGGCGTTCATGTCGAATGGTAGAGTTGGTGTTGCTTGATGTAGCTGATCGCCTTGTGCGGCACGAAATAATCGAGGGACAAATTGTGTTTCACCCGGTGGCGCAGCTCGGTGGAGCTGATGGCGAGAAGGTGACCGTCGCAGCGGTGCAGACGCAATCCCGCGGGCGTGGACGGGGTCGGTTTCACCGGATATCCCGGACGCTCGAGAAAGATGAAGTCCACCAGTCGGGCGAGCTCGTCGATGTCCTTCCAGAGATGCAGCTTGGGCAGCTGGTCGCCACCGATGATCCAGAAGAGATCGTCCTTGGGATAAAGCGCGCGGAAATGCCGCGCCGAATCGATGGTGTAGCTCACGCCGCCGCGGCTGAGCTCGTAATCCGAGATTTCGAAGCGGCGGTCCCACTCGGTCGCCGCCCGCAGCATCGCCAGCCGGTCCTCCGGGGATGAGATCACGTCGTTCGGCTTCAGTGGCGCCTGCGCGGCCGGCACGAGGACGAGCCGGTCGAGCTTGTGCTGCTCGTAGGCATCCTGGGCCGCCATCAGGTGCCCAAAATGCACCGGGTC
>CALFNJ010000548.1 GCA_937902865.1 uncultured Opitutaceae bacterium | reverse complement strand
GCTCTTCCGATCTTCCCTTTCCAAGATTTGCTCCGGCACCGCGTCACGAAACTCAACGAGCTGTTCCGCCAGGCGATCAAGCAGGAGGGCTATAAGGGCGAGTACCGCGGCGTCTTCCCCATCAAGGTCAACCAGCTCCGCGAGGTGGTCGACGAGATCGTCGCCGCCGGCAAGGACTACCACTACGGCCTCGAGGCCGGCTCCAAGCCCGAACTCATGATCGCCCTCGCGATGAACGAGGGGCCAAGCCGCCTCATCATCTGCAACGGCTACAAGGACCACGACTACATCCGCCTCGCCCTCCTCGGCCGCAAGCTCGGCAAGCGCATCATCCTCGTGATCGAGCAGCTCTCGGAGCTCGACGACATCATCCGCCTTTCCCAGGAGACCGGCGTGAAGCCGATGATCGGCTTCCGCGCCAAGCTCCAGACCCGCGGCGAGGGCAAGTGGGCCACGTCCACCGGCGACAACGCCAAGTTCGGCCTCAACACCGCGGAAATCCTCTTCGCAATCGAGAAGCTCCGCGCCGCCAAGCTCCAGTCGGCCCTGCGCCTCGTCCATTTCCACATCGGCTCCCAGGTCCCGAACATCATCACGATCAAGAACGCGGTGATCGAGGCCACGCGCTTCTACTGCCAGCTCGCGAAGATGGGTTTCCCGATGGGCTACCTCGACGTCGGCGGCGGTCTCGGCGTCGACTACGATGGCTCGCGCACGAACTTCGAGAGCTCGATGAACTACTCGATGGAGGAGTACGTTCGCGACGTCGTCTTCAACATCCGCGAGATCTGCCGCGACTCCGGCGTCGCCGAGCCCGACATCGTGACCGAGTCCGGCCGCGCGGTCGTGGCCCCCCACTCTCTCCTCGTCGTCGAGGTCTTCGAACGCATCAACAAACGCGAATCGCTCGGCCACCAGCATCAGCCGGAGGAAAAGCACAAGGTCGTCACCGACCTCGAGGTGATGTTGAAGAACAAGACCAAGCTCGGCCGCCTCGAACGTTTCCACGACGCGCTCCAGAAAAAGGAGGAGGCGTTCTCCCTCTTCAACCTCGGCTACCTCGATTTGGAAAACCGCGCCGCCGCCGAATCGTTGTTCTGGCAGATCTGCGAGCAGATCGCCCGCGAGAACCAGCAGGCCGGCTATCAGCCCGAGGAGCTGCACGATCTCTCCAAGCTCCTCGCCGACCAGTACGTCTGCAATTTCTCCGTGTTCCAATCCCTGCTCGACCACTGGGGGCTCGATCAGCTCTTCCCGATCACGCCGCTCCACCGGCTGAAGGAAAAGCCGAGCGTGAACGCGATCCTGGTCGACATCACCTGCGACTCCGACGGCAAGATCGACCGCTTCATCGACCTGCAGGACGTGAAGGACTACATCACGCTCCACCCACTCGACCACAAGCCGTACTACCTCGGCATCTACCTCACCGGCGCCTACCAGGACATCATGGGTGACCTGCACAATCTCTTCGGGCGGGTGAATGAGGTCCACGTCTTCCTCGAGGACGACGAGCCCAATGGTTTCTACATCGAGGAGGCCCTCGCCGGCAGCCGCATCGCCGACGTGATCGAGGGCGTGCAGTACCAGCAGGAGGAGCTCTGCCGCCGGATGAAGGCGCAGATCGACCACGCCACCCGCAAGGACATGGTCAAGCCCCGCGAGGGCGTGCGCCTGCTCGAACTCTACGAGAGTCAGATGCTCAACAAGACGTATCTGAACATCGTCCCAAAGAACGGCGGGAAGAAAAAGAAACCGTAGTCAGAGTCTGTGCGACAAGCCTCTCGGAATTTCACCACAGAGGCATAGAGACACGGAGAAATCCTCTGAAATGTAGGGGCGTTCCTTGCGGACGCCCGGTTCGACTCCGCCACCCGGACAGGCGTCCCAAGGGACGCCCGTGCATGATCACTTCAGACCTCTGCGTTTCTGCGCCTCTGCGCGAGACTCCACCTTTCTCCCCAACGCCACCCTTGGCGCGGCTGGCGCCGGGAGACTCGGCCCAGACATCGAGCGTCGCATTGACTTGGTGGCCCGAGACTAGCTAGACCGTTGGTACCCCGCTTCCGCCATGTCCAGTGGCCGCAGATTGATCGTTCTGTCGGTTTTCCTGATCCTCGCCGGCATCGGTTCGTACTTCCTGTCGGACCCGAAGACCTACGATGCTTCGACCGACTATGAACTCAGCCGGGCCAAGGACGGAAAATGGGAGCGCACGGTGATTTCCGGCGCCGACTTGAACGCGGAAAATCCCCGCAACAAGGCCCAGAACCAGATCCTCAGCATCGCTTTCGTCGGCGCGGGGGTGGCCCTGCTGGGTTTCCAGCTGATGCGCATGCGGCGAGAGCGTTGAACGGATTTCCGAGGCGGGAGCATTTATGAGCAACACCGAAACCGACCCGATTGTTTCAAGCCGGGCCGGCACCACGTCTGCTGGCAGTGCCGCCTCCTTCACGATGCTCGCACTGGTCCTTGTTTTCGCTGGCGGCAATCACCTCGCCGCCCAGCCCGAGCCGACTTTCAAAGCCGACGGTCCGGCCAAGATCTGGACGGCCGATGGCTGGAAACCCGTGCCCGAGGGCAGCAGTTCCGGCAGCAGTTCCGGCACCTATCGCGGACCGAGTGCGAGCCAGCTCAAACGCGAGGCCGAGGCCGCCGCGCGCCAGGATCGGGCCCGCCGCGCCGGCGCCCTCAACGACCAGGCCAACGTCGCGGTCCGGGCCCATGATTATCGCGAGGCCCTCCGGTTGTTCCGCGCGCAGCAGCAGGTAATCGATGGCCCAAAGGTGAGGGATGTCATCTCTCTGATGGAAGCCTTGGCCCAATGGACCGAGGCCAAAACCGCCGCCGAGTACCGCCGCGCGCTGAACCTGCGGCCGGATTCGTTCACGGCGGACAATCGCATTTTCGTCGAGAATCTCGAGCGGCAGGAAGCCGCCGCGCGCAAAGCCGTGGAGGACGCCGCCCAGCTCGCCCGCGATCGCGCCGCCGGCAGCCGGCTGAACGATGAGGCCGCTGACCTGCTCGCCGCCGGCAAGATCGACGAGGCCCGGGACAAACTGACAGAGGCCCGCCGCCTTTCTCCCGACGACAAGCAGATCAATGCCAACTATTGGATCGCCTGGGCCAACATCTCGCTGCGCAACGGCAGCATCGACAACATGATCACCTACCTGGAATCGGCCGTCCAGTGGGACCCGGAGAACACCAAGGCCAAGGAACTTTTGATCCGCGCCCGCACCGACCGGGACAATCAGCGTTCCGCGGTCCAGGCCGGGCTGGCGGAAAGCCGGAGCCGGCTGCTCGGCGGAAATGCTCCGGGCAGTGAACGCACGGTGGCCGGCGCCTTCGGTTCGCGCGAATCCAACCCCACCCTGGCCACCCGGCCGGCCGGAAAGATCGGCTCGAACGTGCTGGCGGGCGACCAACTGATGAGCGCCGCCCACGCCGCATCGGTCGATCAGGATCTCTCCGTCAATTTTGATATCGGCGGAGCGCAGGCCGTCGGCTCGCTGCCGATGGTCGACCCGGCCACCATGCCGCCGCGCGTGCTGAACGATCCGCGCATGAGCGAATCCCTTCAGCAACTTTCCGACCTGCTGGCGGCCCGGGCCAAGATCCGCCAGGATCGCGACACCTTGGTCGATGCCCGCAATCAAACCAAGGATCCCGCGGCGATGGCCGCGTTGACGAAACAGGTGGACGCCAAGCAGCAGGAGTACGCGCAGGCCGCGCCCGCAATTGCCGCCAAGCAGGACAGCGTCGCCAAGCTGCACCGCGTAATCAGCTCCGAGATCGAAGGTGGTGATGCGCCCGGCGGCGCGCCGCTGCAGTTCATGACCCGCTGACGCGATGCGCCTCTCCTTCCCGGCTGCCTGGATTCTCAGCCTCACGCTGCTCGCGACCGCCTCCGGCGCCGAGCCAACGGTCTCCGTCGATCGCGCGATTGCCTATCCGCTCTGGCTGCCCCCGCCTGGGCCGGCGGCGGCCCGCTCGCGCACTTTCGCCGCGCGGGCCGAGACCGATCGCGCGGAGATCGTCGCCCGAGCCCAGGCGATGGCGCGCGCTCGCTTCGCCAGCCCGCTGGCCACCGCGGCTCTTTCGCGTCTGCCGGAGGCAACGGAATATTCGTTGATCGAACTTTTCTACCAGGAGCACCTGCGGACCGGAGGCCGCCGCTGGCTGGAGTCGCCGGAAGGGCAGCAGGTGGTTGCAGTCAAAAATGACCTCGAGGGCGCCGTCCTCAGCGCGGCGGTTGTCACGACGGACGGCAAAAAGGAGATCGTCTACACGCAGGGCGGGCGTCGTTACGTGATCGATGGTTTTTCCCCTGACCAAGTCGAACAGGACACTCCCGAACGTCACACGGTCTCGGCCATGATCGTCCGGATGGTCGTGGGGGAGCTCACGGATCATTCCGAGGTGAAAGCCGTCCTGGAACTGATCCGAAAAGCCGACCGCGAAAATGGCGTCGTCCTCGATGTGGCCACCCAGCGGGGGATGACGGCCGCCGGGCGCGGCGACTGGGTCGAGGCGGTCACCGCCTTCAGGCAAGCCGCGTCCGTTGCCTCCGCCACACCCTCCACGATGTTCAATCTCGGCCTCGCCTATCAGCGGCGCGGCTGGCCCATTCCCGCCGCGATGTGGTATCGCGCCTACCTCGCGGCCGCACCGGAAGCGCCCAATGCCGCCGCCGTGCGCACCGAAGTGGACAAGCTCCTCGCCACGATCCGGATCAACGCCACGCGGCTCCTCGACGAAGGAGAGCGGCTGGCCGGAGCGCTCTCCTCCGCGCCCTTGAGCGCCGGCGGCAAGAGTCCGCGCCAGGCTTCGCTCGAGACCAGCGGCCGCTATGCCTATCTGGCCGGCTTGGAAGAACGCGGTGCCCGGCTCATGCAGCAGGCCCGCTCGCTCCCCGACGCCCGCCCCCTGGATGAGATCCCCGACCGGCATGGCCTTTATGCGGCTTCCCAATCGCTGGACGGGGAACGCGTGCGGTCGATTTTCCGCCAATGGGACAAGGATTTCACTCCGAGCTTCAAGCTGCGGGCGCTGGCTTACCTGCACCAGAACCGGTACGAATGGGACGATCTCAAAGCGGCTTTTCTCAAAGGCCCAGCCGACGCG
>CALFNJ010000547.1 GCA_937902865.1 uncultured Opitutaceae bacterium | reverse complement strand
CGAACATGCGCTGCAGCACCCGCGCGCGCTCCTGCCGCGCCGCGTGCTCCTGGAGGATTTCGAACTCGCCGGTGAGTCCCAGCTCCAGCGGGAAGTTGCGCGCGATCCGCGCGAAAAATCCGTCCAGCGTGCCGAGGCGGAGCAGGTGCATCGCGTCCGCCACGTCACGCAAAAGCTGAAGAAAATTCTCCGCGCGCAGGCCGGGCGTCCCGATCTCGCGCGCCAGCCGCTCGGCCGCCGCCGGGTTCGCGGCCGCCCGGGCCAGCTTGTTGAGGATCTCGTCGAAAAATTCTCCGGCGGCCTTGCGCGTGAAGGTGAGCGCAACGATCCGCTCCGGACGCGCCCCGAGCGCCAGCAGCCGCACGAAGCGATTCGTGAGCTGATAGGTTTTTCCGGATCCCGCGGAGGCGAGGATCATCACGTGGCCGACCCGGGCCGTCATGGCTTTCATGGCGCCTCCTCCTTCCACGCCACGCTCGCCGCCGCCCCGTGGTGAAAGAGCGCCGCAAATTCATCCTGCTCGGCGCGGATCGCTTCGTTCGGCGGCCAGAATTCTCCCGCGCGGATCGCCTCCGCCACGCCCGTGGCACAACGCCAGGCGGCTTCCGCCACGTCGGGCGTGTAAGCCGTCCAAAGCGCGATCCCGGTGTCGGTTGCGGCCTTCGGCAGGTTGAAATAGCCGAGCGCCACCTCGCCGGGAAATTCCGCGCCCAGCGCCCGACCGTAAAGCGGCAGCTGCAGATTCTGCCAGACGCGCGCCCTTCCCTCGCCTGCAAAGACCGCGAATTCCGGCACAACCTCCTCGCGGCGCCGCACGCGCAGATGCGCTTCCGCCGGCTGAGCGGGTTGATCCGAGGTCTTGTAATCCAAAATCCGGATCGCACCGGTGCTTTCGTGTCGGTCGATCCGGTCGATCTTTCCGCTGATTTTCAGTCCCGCGACGTCGAGGACGAATTTACGCTCCACGTGCTGGATCACCCAGCCCTCTTCGCGGGTCCGCGCCTGCACCTCCCCCGCGCGCGCCAGCCGCTGGCGGGCCGACTCGAGTTGAATCACGAGCGGCAGGGTCAGCTCCCGACCGAACCGGTCCGCCGCTTCCCGTTCGAGTTCCTTGAGCAGAAATTCCCGCAGCTGTTTTCCATCCGTGCAGTCGCGCAGCGCTTCGCTCTGTCCCATCTTCTCGAGCGCAGCATGGCAAAGCGTGCCGAAGTCCATCGCGTCGAGCTCCATTTTCTCCGGGTCGACCGCCTCCAGACGAAGCACGCGTCCGAGGAAAAAGCGAAACGGGCACGCGAGCCACTGCGGCAGCGCAGTCACCGCGAGCTTCTCCGGCGGCATCGCCATCGGCGGCTGCAGGCGCCACGCGCGGCGCCAGGGCGGACTCGCGTGCTCCGCCTCCGCCGCGCGGAAAAGAAAAGCGATCCGTGCCGGCAGCTCCGTGTCCGCGCACCGCAGCAGCAGTCGCGAGGGCCGCAGGGGGTCACCCGCGACGGAGTTCTTGCCGAACAACAGGTCCAATCGGCCGCCGACTCGACGGCTCGCCGCCAGCGCCTGCAGGAGGTACGCATCACGGGCGAAACGCGCTGCGTTGGTCTTCAGGCCGAGCCGTTCGCGCAGTGACTCCGGCAAAAAAGGATCCCCCACCACCGCGTCGGGCACGCTGCCGTCGTTCAGGCCCGCGACCGCAAGATGCGGCGCGTCTTCCCACAGCAGTTCGAGCCAGCCCTGAAGCTCCAACGCGCCGGCGGATTTTTCATCGGTTCGCGTCGTTTCGCGGTAGAGTCGCAGCGCCACGTCCCACCACTCCGCCGTGTCGATGCCGCCGAACCGCGCCGCCGCCGCCTGGCAGGCGCGCATCACTTCGGCCCAGGCTTCGGCGGCCTCCGCCGCCTGCGCGTCCGGCGCCTGCGTCAGATCGAAACGACGGCCGGAAAAAATCACATCGAGCGCCTCACCCGCGTTTTCGGGAAAATTCCCGGCCGTCAGGATGGCGCGCAATTCCGCGATCGCCGCCAAATCCGCATCCTGCGGTTGGTGCCGGCGCGCCTCCGCCAGGTCGGGCGGGAGATGCCGCGCGTGCAGGTCATCGAGCCGGGCGAGAAATTCCGCGCCCGAAAAACCCCGCCGGCGCGCGCGGAGAAATTCGAGAAAGTCCGGGCAGCGCGCCAAGGTCTCGCACGCCGTGAAGGCGTCGTCCCGCGCCAGTTCCGAGAGCGCCGTCAGCAATTGGAAAAGCCGGTCGCCGTGGCGGGTGCGGCCTTCCGGATTGAAGCCCGCGATGCCCGCCCGCCTCAGTCCGGTCTCGAGCAACGGCAGCACTTCGGGATCAGCCACGCCGACCCCGAGCAGGCCTTCGGGGTCGCCGTAGTCCGCCGCGAGTGCCACCACGCGCGCGGCCTGCGCGGCCGGATCCGGCAGGAGGTGCACCCGGCGCTCGAATTCAGGCAGGTCGAAAATCCGTTTGGTCCAGGCCGACGCGATCGGCCGCCCCCAGCGATCGAACGACGACGCCTCCGCCTCGGGCCCGAACACCACGACGTCGACCGGAATCTCGCGGGCGTGCGCTTCGAGGGCCTGCAATGCCAGCGGCAACGGATCCGGCGTCCCGAGCACGACGATCCTCTGCACCTCGGCCGGTCGCACCGGCGCCGCCGCCCGCTCGATCTTGGCCGACTGGCCGTCGCTCAGACCAAGTTCCGCCAGTCGTTCGGCCTGCAGCCCCTCCAAAGCGGCGATCTGCTGCCAGCGTTCCGCTTCCGCAAAATCCTCCCCCGCCCGCGCGGGAATGTCGCCCAGCCGCAGGGCCGCCTCCGCCAGCGTGCCCTGCAACCGCACGAACTCCTGCGCGAGCCGCAGGGCCCAGGAAAAATTGCGCGCCGGCGGATCCACCGGGAACACCCGCCGGAAATCCGCCAGGTCGACGGAGCGGAACACCGCGGCCCACGCCAGCAGCGATTCCAGACGGGAGGCGATGCCCGCGGTCGCATCGAGCGCGATCAACCGATCCGGCGACACCACCCGCGGCGGAAAGGCCGCCTGCCCCTGCGCCGCGGCATGCGCGGCGATCGCCTCGCGGAGACGGCGGCCCGACTGCCGCGTCGGGACCACGACCATGACCGCGGAGAGATCGAGCGGTCCGCCCCCGTTCCAGTCCCCCGCCAGAAACGTCACCGCCTGGGCCAGCAACGGCTGGTCCCAGGAAAGAAAATGACGGCGAATCTTGGGTGGCAGCGGATCCACAGGGCGAGGAAACCGCATTCACGTGCAGGCCCCCGACGACCTCAAATCAATCCGGCAGATTTTCCGAAAGGCATCAGGCGAAGGCGCGAATCGGAGATCCTCGTCGGCCTTACTCATGCGAAAAAAACCGAGTTTCCTGATCCCGCACGGAAGTCCCAAATGGTGGCCGTCGACCTCCGAGCGACGGTTCTGAGTCGGCGGCGTCGAACACCGTCGCCCGGAGGTCGACGGCCACCTCAAAGCGCAGGAAGGATAACGCGCCCAGCGTCGATTCCTGATTTCCTGAGCTCCAGACAATAAAACTGGCTCGAATCCCCCGAAAACAAAAGGCCCCGGCGACGCGAGGTCACCGGGGCAAAGGGGAACGTCGAAAATCGACGCGCTGGCTTACTTCTTCTTCGCCGCGAACACGTACTTCGCGACCTGCGCCTTGGCGCGGGCGGCGGCGTTCTTGTGCACGACGCCGGACTTCGTCGCCTTGTCCATGGCGGAAATGTAGGCGCTGGCGGCGGCCTTCGTCACGGCGGCGTCGGTGCCCTTGCTGGCGGCCTCGAGCTTCTTGTGGAGCGTCTTCAGACGCGTCTTGAGCGCCTGGTTGCGGGTGGCAAAACGCTCGGACTTACGCGCGGCTTTGATGGCAGATTTCGTGTTGGCCATGGTCGATGGAGAGATTGGAGTTGGTCAAAAACTCCTACCCCGGTGATCGAGTCAAGGGTTTTAGTGTGTCGCCTGCAGGCTGCCATTCCCCTCGTCGAGATACCGCACGCCATTCACTTCACTGACTTGGAGATACTGCTCCCAGGTGCCGGCATCGATCTTCCGGCGGGCGGTCAGGCGCTTCAGTTCGTAGGACTTGAGCGGCGGCGCCTCGCCGGAAAGGGCTTCACCGAGCACGCGGCCGTCCATTTTCGCGGCTTCGTCGCGCAGGCCGAGAATCCACAGCACGGTCGGAGCCACGTCCGTATTCGCGGAGGGCAGCGTGTTCGCCACGCCGCGACGGAAATCCGGGCCGCTGGCCACCAGCGTGTTGAGCAGGTCGTAGGCGCTCAGGCTGGCGTGATTGCCCACCTTGGGCGAGGACGGCGCCAGGTCCGAGACCTGCAGGCCGGGCGCGCCGGTCGCGCTCTTGTCGCGCCACCAGCGGAGCGAGACCACGAGGTCCGGCGCCTGCGGCGAATCGATGTGCGCTTCCGCCAGCGGGAAGGTGCCTTCGATCTTTTCGCGCGAGAAAATCACGCCGGTCCAGTCCTGCGCCTGCAGGGTGGTCGCGAGCCGCTGGATCGTGTCGGCATCGTGGTCGCCGACATACAGCAGCGTGGTGCCGCCATTGCTCACCGCGAACACCTCGCCCTTCTTCAGGTTGGTCGTGGTCGCGCGCTTCGTGTCGAAACCGGCCTTCGAAAGCTCCACCGCCACGTCGACCTTCCGGCTGATCGTCGAAAATCCGTGGTCGGACACCACCATGACGTCGGTGCTGTCGCGCAGCCCGCGCTTGTCCAGCTCCGCGAGCACGCGGCCGAGATTCGTGTCGCTGCTCTTGATCGCGGCCAGGGATTGAGCCGAGCCCGGACCTGAGGCGTGCTGCGAAGCATCCGGCTCGGCGAGCCAGAGGAGCGAGAAAGGCGGCACGTTGTCCTTCCAGAGGACCTCCAGCAACGAGCGCGTGGTCCAGGCGTCGCGATCGTGCTTGTTCTCGTTGGCTCCGATCGCGGGAAACGCGCCGGGAACCGTCTTCAGTCCGGCGGCGACCGACTTCGGCAGCGCGTCCCCCTCGAAGATCACCGGCGAAACACTCGCGCCGTCATTCCGGAGCGAGCGGTCGTGCAAAAGCGCCACCTGCTTCGAGCCGGCCACCGCCGTGGCGAGGCCGTGCGCGTGCAGGA
>CALFNJ010000546.1 GCA_937902865.1 uncultured Opitutaceae bacterium | reverse complement strand
GTGCCCTTCGTGCAGCGCAGGCGGAAGTCGATCTCCGGCGACTCGAAGCGGAGCAGGTCCCAGCTCATGACCCGGATGAAGCGCTGCTCGCGCTCGATCTCCTCGCCCTTGCGCGCCAGCTTGTAGAGCGGAACGCCGTTCACCTTGATCGCGGAGAACATCGGCGGGGTCTGATACTGGTCGCCGAGAAAGGTGTTCATCGCCGCCTTCACCTGCTCCGTCGTCAGCGGGGGCACCGGCTTCGTCTCGAGCATCTCGCCGTCGGCGTCCTGTGAGTTCGTGACCACGCCAAGCTTCATCGTCGCGGTATATTCCTTGTCCAGGCTGATGAGGTACTGGGAAAACGCGGTGGCCTTGCCGATCAGGACGACAAGCAGGCCCGTCGCCATCGGGTCGAGCGTGCCGGCGTGGCCGACGCGCTTCATCTTCAGCTTGCCGCGCAGGCGCGCGATCACGTCGTGCGACGTGTGGTCACGGGGCTTGTCCACCAGCAACACGCCCTCCATCTCCTTGGGGCGGCCGAGCATCAGGTGATGGTGGGGCTTTTCCGCTGCTGGGCGTCGACGACCGCGATCTGTTTTTCGAGTGCCGCGACCAACCGCGCCGGGAAATCCGCCGCGCCGGTCTTGAGATTGAGCCCCGCCGCACAGGCGTGGCCACCGCCGTTGAACTGGGCCGCGATCTGGTCGAGCCGGTAGAAAGGATCCTTCGCGCGCAGGCTGGCCTTCACGCCGCCGTCGCCGCGCTCTTCGATCAGCACGCCGATCGCGACGCCGTCGATGCTGCGGGCATAATCAACCAAGCCTTCGGTGTCTTCCGCGCTCGTGCCGGTGGCGGCAAACGATCCCTCCGGCAGCGTGCCGATGCAGACCTTGCCGCCGCACTCCATCCGGAGCGTGGAAAGGAAACGCTGGAGCAGCCGTAGCTTGCCGAGCGATTCCCGCTCGTAGAGCTGGTAGCCCGCTTCAGTCGGCTTCGCGCCGCGGGCCACGAGTTCGCCGGCGAGGACGAAGCAGCGGCGGGAGGTGGAGTTGAAACGGAACTGGCCGGTGTCGGTCAGGATGCCGGTATAAAGCGCCTGCGCCGCCTGCGCATCGATCGGCAGGTTGTTGTCGAGGAACATGCCCGCGAGGATCTCGCAGGTCGCGGCCGAGCCGCTGTCCACGAGGTTCGTCTCGGCATAGCCGATGTTGGAAAGGTGATGGTCGATGTTCGCCACCGGCCGCGGATAGAGGGCCTTCAGTCGCTCTCCCACCCGCAGGTGGTCGGCGCAGTCGACGAAGAGCGCATCGCGATCGCTCGGCGTGATCGGCAGGTCCTCGGGGCGCAGGAACTGCATGCCGGGAACGAGGAACGTGAGCCGGCGCGGCACGGGATCACCGTTGACGCAGATGACATCGAGGCCGCAGGCGGCGAGCACCCGCGCGAGCGCCACCTGGGAGCCGATGCAGTCGCCATCGGGCCGGGCGTGACCGACGACCGCAAGGCGGCGGCCGGCCAGGGAGGCCAGCAGCTTGGCGAACGCGGCGGAAAGCTCGGGGTAGAACTTCACGGAGTGGGTTTCTCGGCGGGGCCGCCGAGTTCGTCCAGAATCTTCAACACGCGGTTGCTGGCAATCGTCGTTTCATCGAGCACGTACTGCATCCGCGGCAGGTATTTCAGCACGATGCGGCGGGCCAGCTCCTCCCGGATGAACGGTCCCTGCCGGCGCAGCCAGCGGAGCTTTTCCTGGACCCCTTCCCCCTCGCCCACGATCGAGACGAAGACGCGTGCGTCGCGCAGATCGGGAGCGACCCGCACTTCCGTGACCGTCACCGCCACCGCTTCGACCTGAAAATGCCGGCGCAGGATGTCGCTGATCTCGCGCTGCATGAGCTCGTTGATGCGGACGGTACGATTGCTCACGGAATTTTCGATTTTGGATTCCCGATTTTCGATTCCCGATCAGTGCGCTGTGACCAGCCAATCCAAAATCGAGAATCGAAAATCGAAAATTACAGGGCTGCCCGGACCTTCTGGATCTCGAAGCACTCGATGACATCGCCGGCCTGGTAGCCGTTGAAGTCGTCGAGCTTGATGCCGCACTCGAGGCCGGCGCGGACTTCGTTGGCGTCGTCCTTGAAGCGCTTGAGCGTGGCGACCTTGCCCTCGTGGAGGATCTCCTTGCCGCGGCGCAGGCGCGCGGAGGCATTGCGGTTGATCTTGCCCTCGGTGACGAGGCAGCCGGCGACGAAGCCCTTGGCCAGCGGGAAGGTCGCACGGACCTCGGCGGCGCCGGTCTTGGTCTCCTTGAGATCGGGATCGAGCAGGTCGGCCATCATCTCGCGGACCTTGTCGCCCAGCTCGTAAATGATGCCGAAGGTCTCGACCCGCACGTGATGGTGCTTGGCGAGCGGCGTGACGCCGTTCTCGAGCTTGGTGTTGAAACCGAGCACGATCGCGCCGGACGCACTGGCCATGAGCACGTCGTTCTTCGTCACCAGGCCGACGTCGGCCGAGACGATCTCGAGCGAGACCTTGGAGCTCTTGATGCCCTCGAGGACATTGCGGACGGCCTCGGACGAGCCGAACACGTCGGTCTTGATGATGACCTTGAGCGTCTTCTGCTGCGTGGCGGCAATGTTGGCGAACAGCTGTTCGACGGAAACTTCCTTGGGCGCGGCGTCGGCGGTGGTCGTCGCCTTCTTCAGCGCCTGCTGCGCCTCCTCGGCGAGATTCTCGGCCTCGCGGGCGTTCTTCACCGCCTTGAACTGCGCGCCGCTGTCCGGTGTGCCGGACCAGCCGATCACGCGCACCGGCGAGGACGGAGGCGCCTCCTTCAGATTGTTGCCCTGGTCGTCGAACATCGCGCGGACCTTCGCCCAGTGCGGGCCGCAGACGATCGCGTCGCCGATCTTGAGCGTGCCGCGCTGGACGATGACCGTGGCCAGCGGGCCGCGGCCGACGTCGACCTGGGATTCGATGATGACGCCGGTCGCCTCGGCCTTCGGGTTGGCCTTCAGCTCGAGCACGTCCGCCTGCAGGAGAATCATTTCCAGCAGCTCGTTGATGCCGGTGCCCTTGATCGCGGAGACCGGGACGGTGACCGTCTCGCCACCCCAGTCCTCGGGCGCGATGTTGCGCTGCTGCATCTGCGCCTTCACCTGGTCGAGGTTGGCGCCCTTGACG
>CALFNJ010000545.1 GCA_937902865.1 uncultured Opitutaceae bacterium | reverse complement strand
CGGCGCGGAGGACTACCAGACCGGCCTCAAATACAAGCTCGAGATCTACTGCCCGGTTGGTGACGACGGCCGCTATCTCGATGACGGCCGCGTTCCCGCCGATCTCGTCGGCCTGAGCACGCTGGAAAGCGTCGAAGACCTCGCCGCGAAGAAGACCTCCGCCGTCAACGTCGCCGTGCTGAAGAAGCTCGCGGCCAACGGCGCCCTGCTGGCCAAGCAGAACCTCACGCACAGCTATCCGCATTGCTGGCGCTCGAAGACCCCGATCATCTTCCGCGCCCTCGACCAGTGGTTCGTCTCGCTCGACCGCGCCGGCGTGCGCCAGACCGCACTCTCCGAGATCACTCGCATCGCCTCGCAGCAGGGTTGGATCCCCGCCTGGGGCGAGGCCCGCATCCGCGGCGCCGTCGAATCACGGCCCGACTGGTGCGTCAGCCGCCAGCGTTCGTGGGGCGTGCCGATCCCGGCGTTCTACGACGAGAAGAAGAACGCCTACCTCGACGCCGGTGTCGTCCGCGCCGTCGCCGAGAAGTTCGCGCAGCACGGCACCAATTTCTGGTACGACGCCACGCCCGCGCAGATCCTCGAGGGCGTCGCCCTCCCCGCCGGCTGGCCGAACGCCACCGCGCTCACCTGCGGTCGCGACACGCTCGACGTGTGGATTGATTCGGGCTCCTCGCACGCCGCCGTGCTCCGCCGCCATCAGGGCGGTACGAGCTGGCCCGCGGATCTTTATCTCGAAGGCAGCGACCAGCACCGCGGCTGGTTCCAATCCTCGCTCTGGACGAGCGTGATCGCCAACGGCGCCGCGCCGTACAAGGCGGTCCTCACCCACGGCTTCATCGTCGACCAGGAGCGCAACAAGATCTCCAAGAGCAGCACCTACGAAAAGCCGCAGACGAGCGACGCGTATGTCGCCGACTACGGCGCGGACGTCATCCGCCTCTGGATCGCCTCGCAGGATTTCCGCGACGACATCCCGATCTCGAAGGAGATCCTCTCGCACGTCAGCGAAACCTACCGGCTCATCCGCAATACGTTTCGCTACCAGATCTCCGTGCTCCACGATTTCGACGCCGCGAAGCATGCAGTGCCGGTGGAACAGCTCGACACGCTCGACCGCTGGGCCCTGCATCAGACTGCGACGCTGCTGCGGGAGTGCGGCAAGGCGTACGACGCGTACGAATTCCACCGCGTTTATCAGCTCTGCAACCAGTTCTGCGCGGTGACGCTGTCGGCCACCTATCACGACATCCTCAAGGACCGCCTTTACACGCTCGGCACGAATTCGCCGCTGCGCCGCTCCTCGCAGACCGCGATCCACCATATCTTCCAGGTGCTGGTAAAGGTGCTGGCTCCGATCCTGACGTTCACCTCCGACGAGGCCTGGTCCTTCGCGACCGCGCGCACCGAATACGGCGGCGAATCGATTCACCTGCAGGACTGGCCCGTGGCGCCCGCGGCCTGGACCAATGCCGAAGTCGAGGCGGATGTCGCCGCGCTGCTCAAGGTGCGCACGCAGGTGAACGAGGCGATCGAGCCGCTCCGCGCCGCCGGCCAGCTCGGCAAGTCGCTCGACGCGGCGGTCACCCTCGGCGCGCCGGCGAACGACCCGCTGTTCCACATCCTGGAAAAACACCGCGACTTTCTCCCCGAACTTTTCATCGTCTCGCATGTCACCTTGACGCCCGCTTCCGGAAGCGGGCTCAGCGCCGGCGTCCGCCCGAGCAGCGAACTCAATCACGTTCGCTGCCCGCGCTGCTGGCGCTGGGTCCCCGCACTGGAAGCGAGCAACCACGGCGAAGTCTGCCCCCGCTGCGCCGAGGCCTTGAAAGGTTAAGTCAATCGCCCAGCCCCTGTTTTTCTTAATTACCCGTCATGCCTACAAAAAAGAAACCAGCTGCCCCCGCGAAAAAGCCTGCCGCGAAAGCGGGCCCAACCGTTTCCAAAAAAAGTCCGCCCTCCAAGCCGGCGGCCGATCCCGTGAAGAAGACCAAAACCGAATCCACCAGCAAGGCCGCCGCCACGCGCGATGCCCTGCGCAATCGCATTCTCGGCGCCAAGAAGAAGCCCGCCAAGCCGATCGCCTTCAGCCTCGACGAGGTCCGCGCCATCGCAAAGACCGTCTCCGTCAAGGAGGCCAAGAGCCAGACCGCCGCCAAGGCCGCCAAGCCCGGCGCTGTCCCCGCCAAGAAGGCCGATCCGCACGGCAAGCTCGTCCGCCCGGCCAACCCGACGCACGTCAAGGCCGCCTCCCTCGCCGACATCCTCGGCTTCAATCCCAAGAAGTCGAAGTCCGCCGAGGCCGCCGACGAGAAGGACATCCCGGAAAAATTCCGCCGCTACTACAAGCTGCTCGTCGATCTCC
>CALFNJ010000544.1 GCA_937902865.1 uncultured Opitutaceae bacterium | reverse complement strand
CCTAACCATGTATCTCATCTCCGGTCCTGTGGTCGTGCCTGACCCGGCGTTGCCGGAAATCGTTCTTCCCGTGGATCGGCTCGTGCTCGCGAAGCGGCTGTGGCGTGGAGTGGCGGATGACGGCGCCGAGTTCGGTTTCGAGCTCGAGGCGCCACTGCGGCACGGTGACGCGTTCTGGCAGACCCGGACCACACGCTACGTCGTGCAGCAGCGCGCCGAGGCCCTGGTGGAAATCTCGCTCGACCTCGCGCCCTCCGCGGCGGCCGGCATCGGGTGGGCGGTCGGCAACCTGCATCTCGAATTGTCCGCAGAGCCATCGCGACTGCTCGCGCTGGATGAGCCGGCGATGCGTCAGTTGCTTGGGCGGCTGAAGGTCCCGTTCAAGCCGGTTGTCGCAATTTTCCGTCCGGGCCGCTTCGCCCGAGGAAACCTGCCGACCCAGGAACTCGGGTCGAGCCACCGGCACGAGAGCCTGTGCTGAACACAGCATGAAATCTTCCTTCGGTCATCATTCGTCTGCTCATGTCCTGTTTTTAACACGGAGGACACGAAGGGGGAGGGAGGTCGCGAAGGACCTCTGTGACCTCTCTTCTCCTCCGAGCCCTCCGTGTTCCCACTCAAGGTCGTGATGCACGCCAAACGCAGAACAACGCTTCGACGGGTGAAGAGCACCAGTGCTGCATCTTCAACGATGACTGAAGCTAAATCGGCGCCTGTGGATGCCGCTTGGCTGGTAGGCCTGCTGCAGGCGGGGGATTCGTTTTATCCGACGGGCAGCTATGCCCATTCGTTCGGATTGGAGGCGCTCGTGAGGGAAAATGTCGTGTGCGACCGCGAGACGCTCCGGAGATTCATTTTTCTCTCGACGCTGCCGGCCCTGCGGCACGTAGAACTGCCTCTGGCGGCGCACGCGTGGCGGGCGCTGGCGGCGCCGGATTGGACACGGATCGGCGAGATCTGCCGGCTTTCGTCGGCGCTGAAGACCGCTCGCGAGGCCCGGCAGGCCGCGGAGAATATCGGCCGGCAGCGTGCCGAGCTCATAGCGAATCTCCGCGGAGACGAAGTCGCGCAGGAGTTTTTACGGCGAGCCGAGGCAGAACAGTGGCCGCATTCCCCAGCCGTATCGGCCGCTCTCGAAGGCCGCGCCTTTGGAGCGCCCTTGCCGGCGGTGATGGCGGGCATCGCCTATGCCACGATCTCCGCGCTGCTCGCCGCCGCGATGAAGCTCCTGCGATTGGGTCAGAACGCGAGCCAGTCCCTGCTCACCGAAGCGCTTGCCGCCGCCGCCGGCCTGATGGCCTCCGCCGAGCAGATGCGCTTCGAGGACATCGGCTGGTTCAACCCCTGGCTCGACATCGCCGCGGCCCGTCACGAAACGGCCGAGGCAAGGATGTTCATTTCCTGAAGAAGTAGTGGGTAGCGAGCATGTCGAACCATTCCAACCATCATCAATAACCCTGTGTTTTGATTTCGGCTCCTCTTCTCGGCCATCGCCGACCCTCTGTCTGTCTACTCGCTACCCGCTACTCACTACCCACTACTTCGATTTTATGAATCGTCCCCCTCGCATCGGCATCGGCGGCCCCGTCGGCTCTGGCAAGACCATGCTCTGCCTCCGGCTCAGCCAGAAGCTGCGCGACCGCTACTCGATGGCGGTCGTCACGAACGACATCTATTGCTCGGAGGACGCGCAGTTCCTCATCCGACACAGCGCGCTGCCGGCGGAACGCATTGCCGGCGTCGAAACCGGCGGTTGTCCGCACACCGCCATCCGCGACGACACCACGATGAACGAGCAGGCGTGCCGGGCGCTGGAGGCGAAATTTCCCGACCTGCAGCTGCTGCTGGTGGAGAGTGGGGGCGACAATCTCACCGCGACTTTTTCCCCCGAGCTCGTCGACGCTTTCATTTACGTGATCGACGTGGCCGAGGGGGACAAGATCCCGCGCAAGGGCGGACCGGCGATCCGGTTCAGCGATCTGCTGGTCATCAACAAGATCGACCTCGCCCCGCTGGTCGGAGCCGATCTCGGCGTGATGGAGCGCGATGCGAAGGCGCAGCGCGGGTCGCGGCCGTTCCTGTTCTGCGACCTCAAGCGTGAGCACAACCTCGACCAGGTCATCGCCTGGCTGGAGCGCGAGGTGCTGTTTGGCCCGAAGGCGCGCGCGGAAACAAGCGGAGTGGCGGGAAAAGAAATGTCTCGTGCCTGAACTTCAAGGACACCTCTCGCTCCGTGCCGCGCTCGATGCGCGCGGGCGGAGCGTCCTCGCCGCACAGTCGTTTCGCGCGCCCTATCATCTCAGCAAGCCGTACTGGGATGCGGACGCGCAGACGCTGCTGGCGCAGGTGGTCAATCCGACCGCGGGCATCCTGGAGGGCGATCGCCTCGAATCCACGATCGCGGTCGACCCGGACGCCGCGCTGCTCGTGACCACGCCGAGCGCGAGCCGGGTGTTCAGGATGAAGTCCGGAGCGGCGGAATCCCGGCAGCAGTTTTCCGTCGCGGCGAATGGCTGGCTGGAAGTCATGCCGGAGCCGCTCGTGCCGCACCGCGGCTGCAGCTATCGGCAGGCGACCCGGATCGAAGTCGCTCCGGGCGGGGCCTTGTTCTTCGCCGACCTGCTCATGGCGGGCCGGATCGCCCACGGTGAGGCCTGGGAGTGGCGGCGGCTCTGCCTCGAGACGGAAGTGCGGCTGGGAAGCGAACTGATTTTGCGGGAGCGCTTCGATCCGGCGGGCGCCGAATTGCGCGCACTGGCGGAGCTTTCGGGCTCAGGTCCGTCGGCCTGCTTCGCCAACGTGGTGTTGATCGCCACGCCGGGTGAAAACGATGCGCCCTGGTTGGAAGCGGTCGCGAAGCTGCACGGCGACGGCCTGTGGCTAGGCCTCAGCACGCTCCGTCGCGGCGGCTGGAGCATCAAGCTCGTCGGCGTCGACAGCATGCGATTGCGCGACGGCCTGCGCGCCTTGCGCCGGCTCGCATCGGCCCGCTTTCCCAAGCTGGCCTACAATCCCCGGAAGCTCTGAGGTTTGAATGTAGGGGCGTTCCTTGCAGACGCCCGGTTTGAGGACGGCACGGAAACGGACGACCACCAGGAACGCCCCTACATTTTGAGACGGGAGCAGGTCGGAGACTTGCTCCGCGCGAGCTAGCGCCGTTCCTTGATGCGCACGGTTGAGGCGTTGCGGCGCGGAATCAGTCCGGATTGATGCGCAGCCAGGTAGACGACACCGGCTCCCACCGTCAGGACGGCAAAGCAGCCGAGCGTGGCCAGCGGATGCGCCACCAGATGCTGATAGTCCCAGGTGAGTTCGTTTCCCTCGTGCCCGGGGTGGGCCAGGGCCAGCGTGGGAGACAGCAGCAACAGGCTCGCGTACGGAAACAGACGGCGAAGGCGGATCATAGTGAGGTCTGTTTAGCAGGACCCGGGCCAGCGCGAGGCCCCTGATTTCACGGTCGGAGTGATGGCCGCAAAGAGGCACAGACTACGCGAAAAAGGATCGGACTCAGATTTTGCGTCCTTTGCGCCGTTTTGAGGCCAGCCGTCCGGCTGCGGTGGCCCGGTCGGACGCTGCGCGGTCTCAAACCGTGCACCGTTGCACCGCGGCGCGGAGGGAGGTGAGGGGATCGTTCACCGGGATGAACTCCTGCGCGACGAAACCGGTGAAGCCCGTGGCCTTGATTGCGCGCATGATTGCGGGGTAGTGGAGCTCCTGGGTGTCGTCGATCTCGTGCCGGCCCGGGCAGCCGCCCGTGTGGTAATGGCCGATATAGCGGGCGTTGGCCTGGATCGTCCGGATGACATCGCCCTCCATGATCTGCATGTGGTAGATGTCGTAGAGCAGCTTGAAGCGCTCCGATCCCACGCGCCGGCAGAGCTCGGCGCCCCAGGCGGTGTGGTCGCACATGTAATCGGGATGATCCACGCGACTG
>CALFNJ010000543.1 GCA_937902865.1 uncultured Opitutaceae bacterium | reverse complement strand
AAATCAGGAAGGAGCCCGTGAGCCGCTTATCCGTGGAGCGAGACCCTTGGGGCTCAGCTCACGCCCCTTGATCTGGATCGCCCTCATGTCCGTTGGCCTGCTCGCGATCGGCGGAAAGAACGCCGCGGCGGCGGCGACGGACGAAAGCGTGGAACGCTCGGGCGGAATTCTCGGTGGACCGAAGAATCCCGGACAGGCCGCGTACGTGGCGCAGATTCAGAGCGCGCCGCCGGGTCCGGTGCCGGGCATTCCGGAACCGATTCTGCTCTGGTCGAACGGAGCTCCGGGCGCGGTGCCTGATGCCGCGGGAGTTTTCACCGACGAGGACAAGCCCGCGCTCTATCCGTTTCCGGCTCCGGCCGATCGCCGCACGACCGCCGCCTTCCTGATTCTTCCCGGCGGCGCCTTCACGAATCGCACGATGGACAACGAAGGCGTGCAGATCGCGCGCTTTCTCAACCGCCACGGCATCGCCGGTTTCGTTCTCCGCTATCGCATCGGACCGAATTATCCCGATCGGGCGATCTCAACCCGCGACGCGCACCGGGCCATGCAGTTCCTTCGCGCCCACGCCGCCGACTACGGTTTCTCTCCGGACCGCATCGGCGTCATCGGATTTTCCGCGGGCGCGGAACTCGAGGGAGACGCCTTCTATAATCACCCGCTGGCGGGAGATCCCGCGGCCGCCGATCCGCTCGAACGCTTTTCCGCGCGAGCCAATGTCGGCGCCCTGATCTACGGCGGACGTCCGCTCCAGCATCCGGCCGAGGCCCCGCCGACGTTTCTCTTCAACACCGTCGAGGATGCGGGTCACCTCGCCGTCGAGGCGCCGATCCTGGCCGCGCTCAATCAAGCCGGCGTCCCGGTCGAAGCCCATTTTTATCAGGTCGGTCCGCACGGCACCGGCCTTTCCCCCGGCGATCCCCAACTGGGCCAATGGCCCGAGCTGATGATCCGCTGGCTGCAGGCGGAAGGTTTTCTGAAGTAAGGACCGGCGAGCCGCCCCTCCCCGTTCGATCCGTCGAGCTTCAGAATGTCACCACAAAGGCACCAAGGCACGAAGCCGATCCGATCTTTGTGCCTTCGTGCCTTTGTGGTGAAAATCCGACGGTCGGATCTGGAAAGGATCGAGGGTTGACGGAGCCGAATCGGACGGGCGGGCCGCCCGTCCCTACCTTCGGATTCCGATGTAGGGGCGTCCCTTGGGACGCCCGTTCGCTCCGCCTATCAAAAAAGCCCTCGGGGAAAAATGGTGCCCGGGCGCGGACTCGAACCGCGATGCTGTTAGGCACAGGCTTCTGAGACCTGCGTGTCTACCAATTCCACCACCCGGGCACGAGTGGGACGGGAAAAAGACACGGGCCTCCGGCGCGGCGCAAGAAAGAAGTACGGGGCAAACCGAAGGAGGAGGGATGAAGGAAAAATTAAGAAATTTCCGAACCCCGGAATTTCACCACAGAGACACGGAGACACAGAGAATCCTCCCGACCCCCAATCCCGGATTTCCTCCGTGTCTCCGTGCCTCTGTGGTGAAATCCGAAAGATCGGGGTTTTTAAATTTCTCCTTCAGCCCCTCCGCCTCCTTCTTTCTTCCTTCTTACTTTCCTTTCTCCCAAGCTCCCCGCTCCATGAAAAAAGACGAGATTCTCGCCAAGATCAAAGCGGAGAAGGTCATCGCCCTCATCCGGGCCGATAATCCGGACGGCCTCCTCGATTGCGCCAAGGCGCTCGCCGCCGGCGGGCTCACGAGCATCGAGCTCACGATGACGACCCCCGGCGCGATCCGCATGCTCGAGAAGGCCACGGCCGAGCTGCCCAATTTCCTCTTCGGCCTCGGGACCGTCCTCGACGCCGAGACCGCCCGCGCGGGCATCCTCGCCGGCGCGCGCTTCATCGTCACGCCCGGCCTCCGGCCCGAGGTCATCACGCTCTGCAAGCGCTACAGCGTTCCGATCTTCAGCGGCGCGTTCACCCCGACGGAAATCATCAACGCCTGGGAAGCCGGCGCCGATGCCGCGAAGATCTTCCCCGCCGAGTTCTTCGGCCCGAACTACATCAAGTCGGTCAAGGCCCCGCTGCCGCACATCGACATGGTGCCGACTGGCGGCGTGAACGAGAACAACGTCGGCGACTTCATCAAGGCCGGCGCCTTCGCCACCGCCGCGGGCAGCTCGCTCGTCGAGGCCAAGGCCCTGAAGGAAAAGAACTGGGCCGCGATCACCACGAAGGCCAAGGCGTTCGTCGCCGCCGTCGCGGCCGCCACCGCCAAGTAAGCGGCCCGGCCGCAGGGCGTCGCATCGATTTCCCCGAAATCAGACGCGGCCGATCTTTCGAACCTGGCGGGGCGATTTTCAGGATGACCCAGAATCCGCAAAATCCGCTCCGCCTTTTTTGTGCCCGAAGCCGATCGCTCCGCCTTCGTTCGGTCCTGGCGTTCGCCGCGCTCCTGTCGCTCGCGGCCTCCCTCCTTTCCGGCGCCCCCGCCCACCCGCCGAGCGAGGCCGCGGATTCCGCCATCGTGTTCTCCGGGGTGATGTCCGCCCACGGTCGCACGCGGGTCGCGCGGGCGGACCGGACGGCGGCCGGGGCCCGTGGGGTGGCGCCGGGCGACGAATTCGCCGGCTATCACCTTTCCGCCTACGACGGAACGAACGAGGTCGTAACCCTGGTCCGGCAGCAGCAGGTGCTGCGGCTCTCGCTGAAAAAGCCCCACGTGCAGACGGCCATCGCCCCGGAAATCGCGGGCATGACACGCGATCGCCAGCTGATGATCTGGGCGCGGGTGCGCGAATTGGACGGTGACAATCTCGTCAGCGCCCTGGTCGCCAGCGGCAACGCCGAGCTCAAGGTCCTGGTCGATGCCCATCAGCAGCTGGTGCGCGAGGCGACCACCCACCAGCAGGCGCTGGCCCGCCTTTCCTCTGGAGCGAACGACGGCGCCGAGATCAACCAGCTCCGCCAGGCCTACGCGACCTCCGTGCAACAGGAAATAAAAGCCTACGGTCGCCTGCAGCAGGAGGCGGTCATGATCAAGCAGGTGCTGCAACAGCGCATCAATCAGTGACAACTCCCGCGGACCGCCTGCCCGCTTCGCGCTGCGATGACTGAACCTGTTCCTTCGTCCGCCCCCGACGAGTCGCGCCGCGCGCCCGCCATCGTGATCGAACAAGCCTGCTATCACGCCGTGACCGGCGGCACGGCGCTCCTCGGTGTCGGCCTGCTCTATTTCTTCACCCGCCACGGCAGCCTCGTCATGAGCGCACGCGGCTATGTCATCACCCTCACGCTGGCCCTGGTCTATCTGACGACCGGACTGCTCGTCTGGCTCGGCCTTCGCCCCGGGCTTTATCTGAACTATGCGTGCAGCCTGATCTACCTGGCCCGCCCCGGCCTCGGACTCCGCCTCTGGCGCAACATGCGGCAGCCGGAGTTCCGCGAACACTTTCGGAGGAAGTAGGAATTAAGAAACAGGAAGGAAGAAACTTCCGAACTCCGGAATTTCACCACAGAGACACGGAGGCACCGAGCTCGATCAATTCAACGGATCCGGATTTCTCCGTGCCTCTGTGTCTCTGTGGTGAAATTCCGAGGTTCGGGCGTTTCTTAATTCTTCCTTCTTAACTCCTATTTTTCCTCTTCGAGGTACTTCGCGATGTCCGGGATGCGCTTCACGCGCCGGCCCGCGGCGTCCTTCGCGAGATAGAGATCTTCCTCGGGCGCGGCTTCGACTTCCTCCTCGTCCGAGATCTTGCCGTCCTCCTCTTCGTCATCTTCGTCAATCACCGCGCCATCGCTGCCAGTGACGACCCAGTCCTGTTCCTCGTCGAGGAAATGCGACAGCCGCCGCGCCTGCGGATCGAGCACGAGCTGCGGGTTGCGCACCTTCCCCGCCTTCACCATTTCAAACAGACAGGGATAGAACTGGTCCCGGAAATG
>CALFNJ010000542.1 GCA_937902865.1 uncultured Opitutaceae bacterium | reverse complement strand
GCTCGCGGCCCAGCACCACCCGGACAAGAACCCGGACGACGCTCAGGCCGTCGTGCGCTTCAAAGAGCTCAACGCGTCGTATCAGGTGATCGGCGATCCCAACCGCCGCGCCATGTACGACCGGCTCGGGCACGCGGCCGAGGGCGGCAGCTCGCCGTTCGGTCCGAACGGGCCGTTCGCGGGCGGCGTCGTCGACATCAGCGACATCGCGTTCGACGGCATCCTCGGCGACATCCTCGGCGCGTTCGGCGTGGGCCGCGGCGAGAAGGGCGACGTCCGCGTCGAGCTGCCGATTTCGTTCGAGGAGGCCGCGTTCGGCTGCGAGAAGCAGGTCTCCTATCAGAAGATTGTAGACTGCAAGGATTGCCACGGCAGCGGCGCGGCGCCCGGCAGCCGGCCCGAAGGGTGCCCGGCGTGCGGCGGACGCGGTCGCGTGCGCTTCCAGCAGGGCATCTTGCCGATCGCGGTCGAGCGCGTCTGCTCGCGCTGCCGCGGGACCGGGCGCATCGTCACCGACCCGTGCCGCGGCTGCCGCGGCAGCGGGCTCATGAAAGAGAGCTCGACCCTCGGCATCAACGTGCCGCCCGGCACCGAGCCGAACGCGTCGCGCATCGTCGGCGGCGCCGGCAACCGCCCGCGTCCCGGCGCGCCGCCCGGCGATCTCGAGATCGTCATCCAGGTGCGGCCGCACCCGTTCTTCAAGCGGCTCGGCGACGACGTGACGTGCGTCGTGCCGATCACGTTCACGCAGGCGGCGCTCGGCGGCGAGGGCGACGTCCCGACGCGCGACGGCAAGGCGAAGATGCGCGTCCCGGCGGGCACGCAGCCCGGCACCGTGCTCCGCCTGCGGCAGAAGGGCATGCCGCGACGCACGGGCATCGGACGCGGCGACCAACTGACCGAGGGCACGATCGAGGGACCGCAGAAGATCACCGAGGCGCAGCGCGCGCTCCTCGAGCAGCTCGCGAAGGAGCTCGGCGAGGAGGTCCAGCCGCAGAGGCGGACGTTCATGGAGAAGCTCAAAGACCTCTTTGGGTGAATTCCCCCAGTTCAGGTGCAGGCGGTGGGACCGGGGAATGCAACGTCCACCCGTGCCGTAAAACGGCTGGAGCCCCAATGTTCCATGCGCCTCGAGCGTTCCATTCGAAGGGCCCGCTCGACCGCGCCGCCTGCCCCATCTAAGCTACACCGTCGTGCCGTTTCGCCTCCGCCACCTCGCCTCCGCGTTCGTCGTCGCGCTCGTCGCACAGAGCGCGCTGGCGCAGGATTTCGACCCGAACGGGCGGCATCACCACCACCCGAATCCGAACCCGAACGGCGGGCACCCGAACCCGAACGGCGGGCACCCGAACCCGAACGGCGGCCACCCCGCGGGCACGCAGTCGCCCCAGGTGCTCATCGATCGGTACACCAAGGTGGTCCTCTCGCAGCCGGGCTCGCCGTTTCCGCTGCAGAGGCTCGCGCAGCTCTATCGCGAGAAGGACGGCAGCCTCAAGAACCTCATCGCCGACTTCGAGCAGCGCGCCGGCGCGGCGGGCGCGACGCAGTACGCCGCGGTCGTGAGGGAGCTCTCGGCGCTGATCAAAAAATACTCCGACGGGAAAACCGACTCGGGTGCGCAGTGATGCGGAAGGTGGGCCAGCTCTCCGAGATGGCCTGAGTTCCCGCGCGATTTGCGGGAAATGATTTTACCAAGAAAAAGGCCGCCTTTCGGCGGCCTTTGCGTCGAACGAAACGAAAAACAAAAAATCAGTTCGAAATGTCGTGGGTCGTGCTCTCTGCCCGGATGTCGCTGTAGACCTTGTACCACTCCAGCTGAGCCGGGCTGTTGGTGTAGTCTTCCAGCGCCTTCCGATCTGCGAATTCCATCACGATCACGTGCGTGCGCGGGACGGTGGTGCCCGGAGGGTTCTGGACCTTGAACGAATCCGTCCAGACGCGTGTGATGCCCTTGTACTGGGAGGGCAGCTTGTGCGCGCCGTCGAGCGCGGCCTTGATCTGCGCGGGCGTGGTGCCGGGCTTCCAAGCCACGGTGACCACGTGGATGACCGACTTCGGCGCGGTGGCCGGAGTCTGGGCGGAGAGCGCGGCCGCGCCGATGGCGAGCAGGCCGACGCAGAGCAGGGTGGAGAGGAGCTTCTTCATGGCGATAGGAGGAGACGAGGGAACTTTCTAGGGTTGAGGATAAGCGGATGACCCGCAGTCGCAGACTGGGGGTTGGTTTTCGAATTTCACCCGATCACCTGTCAAGACGGAGCGGATTGGAAAAGAGTCCGCGAATAATAATGGCGCATCGCCTACGTTGCCGGCGGCTCCAGAATCAGCACGGTACCGACCAGCGCGCCCGCGGAAAGCACATGCCAGAGCGCGGGCGCCTGTAGCATCCCGCCGGGCGCGAAGAGCCATCCGCCCGGGCGATCCCCCAGCTGGCAGGCGAGGGCGAGAGCAAAGACCCCGACGCAGCCCAGCACGCCAACGAAAGTGGCGCGCGATCGTTTGCGCCAGGCGACCAGTACGAGGGCGGCGATCATCGTCGCTGCGGCGACACCCGTAGCGAGCGTGAGGGAAAACGGCTTGAAGCCCAGCACGCTGAAAT